>WALD01000041.1 GCA_015523055.1 Candidatus Altarchaeota archaeon | reverse complement strand
TTCTGAATTCCCTGGCCCTGAGACAAAGATATAGATGTCTCTATTGATGCTGTAATCTTGCTTATCTGTGCTTAGCTTGAATTCGGTTTGGTAGGCTGGGGTTATGGTTATTGAGAACAGTATGAAGACCAATAAAGCCATCAGGATGCCATTCCCCATTGACATTCCCCCATTGCTGAGAACATATCCATTCTTACCCCCATAGTTTCTGGAGAGGTAGTGCAGCTTCGCTTTACCGACATCTCTGACAACCACTTTCTTCTCTGCCTCTAGAACGGCAAGGTACTTCGAGGCGGTAGCTCTGCTAATCTTGAGAAATTGCGACACCTCTTCTATCGTAAGGCCGTAATTCTCCTCCCCGAGAAGCCCCACTATCCCTTCTTTTATATTATTCCTCAACATACCCTCCAGATTTATCAAAGAATAGCAATAATAATAGTCATTGATGAATAGCTTTATCAATTAGTATATTTACATAATAATATATTTATATGTTACCATATCAATTGATTTGGCATGGTTCCAAGAATTGATGGATGTATATTTAGATGCCTGTCTTTATTCTGTGCAGAGAACTAACCACTGGGGCCCTTATAGTCCTTTTTTTCTTCTTCTTTTTGTTGACAATTAAGAGCATCAATACAACGATTATTGTCAGATAAAGGTACCTGTTGTCAAAACTTAGAGTTGGAGGAGATATGGCGAATCCGGTTATCTTGGGAATGCTCAGCAGTTTATTGCCCTCGTCTCTTGTTTCCGTAGTGTTAAGAGGTGTCTCTGGCTGTGAAATCCTCAGGGTAAAGCTCATTACCTTGGAAATCTCATCGGATTTCGCCTCCACATTCACGAGACTGAACTTTGGGCACGCTCCACCACACAGCTTGGGCGTGATCTTAATCTTCATCTCCACATCCCTTTGCTCTCCAACAGGGATACCATTAACCCTCAGCGGCAGGATTTCATACCAGTCGGAGGATATCCCACTAATGTGAATATTGATAGGTTTTGTTAGGTTTGTCTGTCCGGAATTGAACAGTTTGAACCCTATTGTAGCTTCCTCGTTTATTTCCACATCCACCATATCGGGAATTCCGATTATTGCGAGTTCCATCTTCCTCAGCACGTCTATTGAGCGCTTAATCTTTCCTCCGGTGGATTCCTGATTTAGAATAGCTATATCCATGTCAACGGGGCCCTCTACATAGGGCGCGTTAATGTCTATACTGAACAGGCCTCCAGTGCCACTAAGCGTTGATTTTGATATGTTGAATTTAGGAAATGACACCATCACCCCTATGCCCTCGACAGCTTCACCATCTGAGTCAGTAATTTTACCTACCACGTTAACAGGATCGTTCATGTAGACCTTCTCATTCTTGATGTCCACACTGGAGATTCTAAGAATCCTCTTCTCGCCTATGACGAATGCCCCGGAGGAATTCATGTTGAATTCAAGGGAGTCCTGAATTGTGTGGATTTCTCTGTCAACCTCCACCCATTTGCCCGTACATGTCCTCTTCTTGAAATTCCACCTGTTGCAGGTGTATACTACGAGGTCTTCCTCATCGCCATTAACCCTGGAACTGTCGTAGGGGACATATAGTCTAGCACTATTGAACGGAAGAGCGAACTCCAGTACCACTACTTTCACTATCCTTATGCCAGGGCCCTCACAATTTATTGTGTCCCTGTCGTATCTTATGAAGTTAGAGGATAATGTTTTTATATCTGGATAAATTCTTACATCGTTGAAATCGGCTGTTACAAACCTGCCAGTGCCGCTGTCAAAGAATCTCAGGCCGAAATCGTAATATCCCGGAAGAACATTTAATGCATATTCACCATTGCTATCTGTGTCTTGAATTGTTATCTCCCCCGTTTCTTTATTCTCCAGGGTAAATCGGGTACCTATTATGCCGCCGGATGCGTCCTTAATTTCACCCGACAGCTTCAGGACAATCTTCAAAGGCATTGATGTCTTGCTAATATAATCGTAGCTTGAAATACTGGGGTAGGCAAGTGTTATGTATAAATCGTAAGAGCCAGGATCCAGGGTAGGGGGTATGTCCAGAGAAACTTTACAGATGTTTGTCTCTTCATCGCATAGAATTTCATTAATATATACCTTCTTACCCTTTGCGTCTTTTCCCACCACCATTGATTCAATATTATCCAGGGAAAAATCATTTACATCTCCTAATGGAAAAACTAACTTAATATCCATCTCTTTTTCACATACCTCCCCCGCAATACATTCTATCTCCTCATCGGGCAGAGAAACCTTTAATGCCGGATTTATTCTAATGAAGTCTCTTTCCTTCTTTTTTACGAAAGATGTTTCTCCATACTCCGTATACTCCCCTGTAATCTCTAAGTCATATACGCCCTCAGGGAGATAATTCGAATCATCAGCGTTCAAGGGAATTTCTATAGTTATTGACTGATACTGGTTCCCTATAATCTTTATATCATTTTGATCCACGACCTTATCAAAATTGTCACCGATATTAACCCGAAATGTACCCTGGGGCGGAGGGATTATCTTTTTGCTTTCGCCGTCATCTACCCTGAAGCCTACATTTAATGTGGTATAATCGCCCATGTAAGCATCGATAATGTCGTCTTCCTTTATGATATCCAGTTCAAGCCTCCATGCATTTATATATCCAATATAGGAAGCGGTTTCGTCATTCAGTTCACAGGTTATATTAACCTTGTAGCGCCCGGCGTTCGAAAACGGGAAGGAGAATCCACTAAGAGTATATCTGTCGTTAGTGGCATCATAGTAGAGGTAGCTGATGCTGGGAATTCCAGAATCTGTGGGAAAAATACTGGCGGTCACATTTGCCGTTGAAACCGAACTTCCTTCGGATTTGCATCTTGTATAGATGGAAAGTGTACTACCTTCATCTTGAAGCCATATGATTCCTGGATTTATCTCAACATCGTCAACCATAAGTTCGGCACCAGTAAGCCCGGTGCTTATAATCAAAAGCAGGGCAACCAGGCTTATTAATCTCTTGACTTTCATACCCCCACCCCGAGTTTGTTTAGTGCTCTCCTTATTGGCAAAAAATTCGGAGGAGTGTAATCAACGCCTAACATCCTTGCGGCCATGTTTTTGAGTTGTATGGATGCAGAGGAATATGGTTCTCTGTGTATTGCCGACATGTTCTCGAAGTTGGCCCTTCTCAGAGACGAATCCTCAGGTATGATCCCTATTATGGGAGTTTCGCACATAATCTCAACCTCGTCCCTGGTCAGTTCATATGAGTCATCCCTGACTCTGTTGATAACAACCCCTATGTCATTCTTCTTGAGCTGTTTGGTCTCCTTTATTGTCTTTACAGCGTCAGTAATCGCTGGCACCTCAGGGGTTGTTACGACAACTATCTTATCAGATATGTCCAGTATTGATCTTATATTGTTGTTGATTCCAGGGGGTGAATCTAGGATTACTGTATCTGATAATGGTTTGAGAACAGTTCCAAGATTCGATAGGTCCGTATAACCCGTTGATGAGTGTGAGGAGGGGACTATTTTGAGTCCACTTGGGTGTACCCTTATAGCATGATTTATATGCGCCTCACCTTTCAGGACATCCTGAAGAGTAAGAGGTATGTAGGGGAAATCCAGATGTAAGTGAACATTGGGGTTATCGACATCTGCATCAACTATCACATTATGGTGGTTGAATTCCTGAAGTGCTGCAGCCAGGTTTATGGCCAAGGTTGTCTTACCTACACCACCTTTCCCGGAGACTATGCTTATTATTTTTGACATGATATTTGAGGCTATATCAAAGTGTTGGTGTATTAATATAGCACTACATTATTA
>WALD01000040.1 GCA_015523055.1 Candidatus Altarchaeota archaeon | reverse complement strand
GTATTAAACATATACATTTTTGCTTATAAAAAACAGCTTGAATAGGGGGTACCAATCAACCTATGAATTATATCTTAAAGAACAACCGGGGGCTTCACGAAACAATCCTATAGAAGACCCGAAGGGCGCCTATACCCCTTGAATAGCCTATATGAAAGACGATGCCAGAATCACTGCAAGGACGAGGAGTAATAGTATTGAGTAAACTCTGAAAAAGCCGGAAAGAGATTTTACAGCGTCTGAAACCGTGTCATAAGTGAGGGTGCTTAGCTCAGATTGAACTGCATATCCCCTGCTTTTCAGAATATTCAGCGTTTTCAAGGCGTATATCCTTGCCTTGCCGGGATGCTTATTAGTCTTTTCATACCTCATTTTAGATCATCTGGAATGGAATATTAGAAGATTCGGATTTAAATATCTTTCATTTTTGGGTTAGGCACTATTTCCCAGGTGTTCACAAAGACATAAACAATTAGCCCCCTCGATGTTCCTGTGGTGTCCCAAAAATGTGAACATACTACTCTTTTCCTCTACTTACCCTCTGCCACCAGTCCTCTGGCAGAAACCTTTCGAGGGTCAAATCACGCTTTAGCTCAAGGTCTGAGAACTTTGGGTATCTGAATTTTACCTCAAACCTTGTCTTGTATCTAATAAGAGAGTCAACACAATCATTACATAGATTGCCGGCATAGATTCTTGAGGGAATTCTCTCGCTCTTATTCATGTTTTTTGCCTCGGATTGGATTCTGTTCGGAACCCCTAAGAGAATTCTTCCACACCTCCCACAAGTATGTTTGGATGGTTTCTTCTTCCTGTAGTGAGTGACTGTCCTTCCGCCGGGTATTCTAACCTGTCTTTTCTTAACAGACCGAGAACGATGTTTTGGTGAGGTCATACCTCTATTTATAGTGATTCCCTTAATATAAATCGTTAAGATATTCGAAAAACCTTGTTTATTGCAATGCTCATGGTTATTGAGCATATAAGATACCAATAGAACCATGTCAGGCCAAATCCAAAGAGTGTTGCTACGTTGCCAGCTGAACCGAATTCCCCCCGAAGCCAGTTAAATATGAGAAGAAAGGGGATCGTCGTAAAAATCATCGGCTTGAAGGAATGCTTCATTTGTTCCATAGTAACCTCTATTAGATCTTCCTGCGCCTTCCTTGCCCTCTTCATGTCTCCTGCCTTGGTGGCCTCCTTTATTGTTCTCTGGTGCTCTTTCAGTTTCTTTTTCTGCTCCTGAAGCTTTCCTCTGTCAAGCACTGCCCTTCTCACAAGGGTATTCATTACTGCTAGCCCTATGGAGATAAAGGCTATCGTTTCTCCAGGGGGGGATATAGAAATTATCATCTTAGGATTGATGCAATTTTCTCGGCGGCTTCATCTACACTGCCCTGTGGGTTTTCTATGACCATAACGGTTGCGCTGCTTATTACTGAGTAGACCGAAGCGAAGCTTCTGTTTAACCATTGATGCAATGCAATGGATTTCTCCATCTCCTCATCTCTCTCTCTTGCTTCATCAGATCGTCTTCTTTGGGCAATCTCCTCTGGTTTTGCCTCTATAAGTATAATGAGGTCTGGACTAAGTTTCCTCAGTACTCTTTCAGGAAGCCCCGGAAGATACCCCTGGGGGGTGCTTATAGTGCAGTGGGTATCCAGCAGAACATTCTGTCTTATAGCTATCTGTGAAATCTTTATGGCGGCAAGTTCCTGAATCTCCTTTTGCTGTTTTGGATTCAGCTTGCGCATCTCATCTCTGCTGTGAACCAGATTCCTGGCTATTGCAATATCGACCATTATGTCTCCATAGGTTATCAATTTGTGATTGATACCCTCAGAGGATAGCTTCTCCACCACCTTCTTTGCAATGGTCGTTTTCCCGGTTCCGGGAATTCCGGTCATTATGGCCAGCATTTTGAACACCAGAGACATATTATGCCTGAGGATGCAGCTAACAAGAAATTTCCGATATGGAAACTCGAAGATTTTTCATAGATTATAACTCTTCAGCCTTGCAATGGTCAAACCTTCAGCCCCTTGTCCCCTTCCACTAGTTCAAGAACAGTGTCTTTATCTACATAATACTCTGTTATTATCTTCCCAACATCATTGACTTCCTTTATGTCCTTTTTCAGAAGCCACTCAAGAACTCTTTTCTTTCCTTCTATGTCCTCAAGCATATCCCTCTCTGTCATTCCAGTGAACATCTCCAGTTCATTAAGTACCCTGACCGATGGATTTACCTGCTCTATATTGTCTGTTCGAGGATTCCATCGATAAAGAGTATTCATCTGAGTTGTGCCTTCTTCACTTCGCATGAGTTCCACTATCTCGAGGGTTCTTCTCTGTCCTGTTCTCCTGTTGAGGTGCTGTGCAACAATCAAATGCAATGAGCTCATAATGATGTCCGGAATGCTCATCGGCGGGCTGGTAATCCTATCTATAACCTCTCTTGCCTCAAGGGCGTGGAATGTTCCATAGACGGAGTGACCGGTGTGCATTGCCTCAAAAAGAACCTCAGTCTCTGCCTTCCTTCTAACCTCTCCGACTATAATTCTGTCAGGCCTCATTCTGAGGGAATTTTCTACCAGATCGAGAATAGAAACCTCGCCCTCACCTCTTGGCGTGGGTGGTCTTACTGTTAGCGGAATCCAGTGCAGATATTCCGGAAGGGTTATCTCCCGTGTATCCTCCATTGAGATAACCCGCTGATTTGCGGGGAAGAATGGCATTAATGCGTTCAGCATGCTTGTTTTTCCAGAAGCTGTACCTCCTGTTACTATTATGCTGAGTTCATACTCAATAGCAAGCCATAGGAAGGCAGCCGCCTCCGGGTTTATTGTTCTAAATGATGGGCTTATCAGATGTACCATAGTCCATGGCGTCCTTGAGAATCGCCTTATGGTCATTGTATTCCCATTGGTCGATATCGGAAACAGGGTAGCATTGACTCTGTCTCCTGTAGCCAGGTGAGCATCCAGAAGAGGTTCTGACTGTGTTATCTCCCTCCCTACCTCTCTAGCAACTCTTGATGCATAGTTCATTATCTGCTCTTCTGTGGGAACAATAACATTTGTCTTGAGCCATGCATGCTTCTTGTGGTAGACCCATACAACATCCTTGCTGCTGTTGACAACAACCTCCTCAAGATTATTATCGGATAAGAGATACTCCAGATTCCCGAGGCCTGTCATGTCGTTGACTATTATCTTGCTCAGTATGTTTATGTCATCTTCAGACGCCTGTTTCAGGACATGTCTCAGCTTATCCCTTGCCCTGTCCAGAAATTCAATTTTCAACTCCTTGAATCTATCAGGGTTAAGGACATTCCTCGTTTCAATCTGAATTTCTCCAACAAGGCTTCTCTTTGTTTCATCCATCAGGGCGCTGGTTACGAAATCTATCTCGGGCAGGCTGGTCTGATAGTGCAAGACATAATCCCCAACATCAACAATTCTAACCGGTATGGAGATGTTCCCAAGCAGAACAGAATACCTCTCTATCTCGGTTTCCTCTGTCTTTGATCCCCCTTCCTTCCATGGGGTTTTGCTCCCCTCCTTACTCTCCTCCCCCGTCTCCTTTCTGGACTCCTCGTTCTCTTTTTCCATCTGGCTTATTAACGTTTCTGTTCTAACTATTATAGTAAATATTCTTTTATATGGCTAAATAACTCTCAGGGATAGTCCACAAGGGTGCAATTCAGTGGGTCTTCGCAATCCACCCCGGAGATATTATATCTATTCACGTGCTTCTGATCTATCCTAAAGGAAAGATTTAAATCAGGATAGGTTTCGGTATAGTTCCTTGTCCCATTAACGCAGCAGTTACCCTCCGTCAGGTTCCAATAGAGATAGTCAATCCAGGAATGGCTGTTGTTGACAGGAACATCGTGCCTCCAGAATTTGTAGATGTCGGCAAGGCTCTCGAGACCAATTTCATTGTTGTTAAAATACTGGAGCGACTGTGATGAGTATCTGTTATCCAGAGTTGAGCTGCCATCAAGCCTGTCAAAGAATGATGGCCCCTGATATGTGTTATTGGAGACAAGATAGCATGCAGAATCAATCCAGCCGTTGATGGTTTCCCCGGTAACGGTGGCAGAATTCTGACAGGGATGGAATTCTGGTGGTATATCCGGCTCATCCGTCCTGAGATAATAAAGGGGGTCCTCAAGACCTATTATTGAGACAAGAGATATCAGAGTATCATTATTCTGGTAATATGCCACCCCATTATCAGCAGAAATCTCAACCCTTGCAATGACCGCAAAATTCCAGGGGTCATACATAGCCATAGTGAGGTTTATGAATCTGACCTTGAGATTGTATCTACTGTACCTGGATTCCATCCTCCCGGTCCAGTTTGATAGGGTATTGTTCCTCATATCAAAAAGAGCACCCCCTCTTAGTGTCCCGCAGAGCATAAGCTCAGATATGGCAGCCTGTGAGCCATTTGAGTAGGTAGAGTAGTTAAAACTCGTGCAGTTATGCATCACATAGTTCGTCAGATTCAGAGAGGAATTCATTACCCATCCTATTGTATAGGTCGCTGATTTTCTTGCAGATATCTTTATCGCCCTTTCAAGGTCCTTCTTCAGGCTTTCGACGAAGTAGTGCAGTTCATCGGTGCCAACCCTGCCCATAAGGCTTTCCATCCCTGGCTCCGATGACTCGATATAAAAAGAGTAGAGCGATACCAGAAGCAAGGATAAGAGTATGGTAACCAGGGTAAAAATATATCCTCTCTTGTCCATCAGTTATTAATGGTAGTATGGGATTAAATTAGTCAGCTTCTCAAGGATAAATCACAAGTCTGGTCAGAAATAGCTTTGTCTCGAAGCAAATCGACCGCTCTCTGGGCAATGTTGACAGATGCATTTCTGTCTCGGTTTGCGATATACCCGCACTCGCACTTGAAGGTTCTTCCATTCACACAGCTAAAGCAGGTGGCTTCCTTGCGAGGGATTCGTGAATATCCTGAATTCAGTAATCTCTGTGCTTATGCTTTCTGTCAAATTTCCTTTCAAGTGACTTCAGAAAACCGGGCTCGTATTTCCTCAAAAATTCGTCCCTTTTTAGATCCTCAAGCCGTAGTATGTGGCTGTTCTTTAACTTATCTATCCTCTCCCTGCACCCTGTATCCTTTCCGGGGAATTTCCTATCTTTGCACCTCATATACCCTCCAATGAATTCTGATGTTGTATCTCCTGCCAGCATCCTTGGAATTACCACATAATCAGCCCCAGCATCATAGAGCTCAAGGGCTGTATCAAGATCATTGGATGTAACTATAATCAAAGCACCGGGATTTGCTATCCGGGTCTTCGTTATCAGGGAGAGGTTATCCTCCCGATCCGGAACCGTTGAGATAACGGAATCCGCATTTTTTAGATCTATCCTCTTAAGAATCTCAAAGTCTCCAATATCGCCATAGATGCAGGGAATATCCTGGGAGATAAGTGATTCTATTACCTCAGGATTTATATCAACAACAAGGAAGTCCCTTTTGAATTTCTGCAGGGTTTTCACAACCTTATAACCCATCCTCTTGCATCCAAAGACGATCACATGATTCCTGTGCTTATCAGGCAGATGCTCAAGTTCCTTGTCCCTTGAAATTCTATCGATTACCCTCAGAATTGGTGAGATTCTTCGGTATATCTCATGCCCGTGGATTATGAAGTAGGAGCTTATCGTGATCGTTGTCACGCCTATAAAAATGATCATTGAGAAAACGCTATAAGATATGTGCCCCAACCTAAGGCCCTCATTTGCCATTATAAGAGAAAATTCGCTTATCTGTGCCAGATAAAGGGCAGTAAGGAATGACGTCCTCTTCTTGTAACCCAGAAGAGTCACTATTAACAGAATCAGGACAATATTCCCTATCAGTACAAAAAGAGAGAATATTATCGCCTGGGGCAGGAGGGGTATATAAGCTGGAATCTGCATTCCCAGTGAAACGAAGAATATTGTGGCAAAGAAGTCTCTGAGTGATCTTATCCGGCTTATAATCTCAATATTATATGGGAAGGCTGCAAGGCTGAGTCCCGCAAGGAAGGCACCCACGCCTATTGAAAGCCCCAGGGTGACGGATGCCGTAGCAAAGATAAAACACCATGAAAGTGCAAACAGGAACAGGAGTTCTATGGACCTGGCTATATGTCTGAGAAGAAAGGGTGTTACATATGCTCCCATAGCTATTGCTATCGAAACTAGACCAAGACCCTTGATAATGGGGTCAACTATGGTTAATGGTGACAGAGTGTTGATGTTTTCCAGCATGGCCAGAACAAGAATGGTGACTATATCCTGAATAAGAAGAATTCCCAGTGCTATTTTTCCATGCAATGTATCGAGTTCGTTTTTGTCAGAAAGAAGCTTTATGACAACCATTGTGCTACTGATTGTAAGGATAAAGGCAATATAGAATGACTCAAGTTGCTGGAAGCCCAGTAGAAGGGATATCAGGAATCCAAAAACAAATGTTATTATAATCTGACCAAGTCCACAAAGAACTGAAACCCTGCCGACCTGCCTGAGCCGTGAGATATCAAGCTCCAGCCCAACCATAAAAAGAAGGAATGCAATCCCCATCTCAGCGAAGGTTGAGATTATATGGCTGCTGGTGATAAGGCAAAAGGCAGCGGGACCAATGAGTACGCCTGTGACCACATACGCAAGTATCAGCGGCTGCTTGAGCGATCTTGCAATTAAACCGAGGAATGTTGACACAAGGACTATAATGCCAAGGTCCCAGAGAATTAGTGCCCCTGAAATTTCCATATTATCTACTGTGTCGACATCCTTTTATACTCTACTCTCTAATAGGATCCTGTTTTGTTATAGGTATGGGTCTGATCACTGGTTTGATTTATGGAGGGTTGATCGGTATTCTCATTCTCATGATATCTGAAAGTTCAGGGAGACGGAATAGCCGATTCAATCTCATCCCATATCCCCCTGGCTATTGAGGATTTGTCAGCCGGCGGGACATGCTTAACCTCTTTGCCTCCCAGAATCCACACCTCTGTTTTATCGCTCCCGAACCTGTTCCTGCCTATGTCATTGGCAACCACCCGATTCAGATTCTCGCCACTCAGCTTCTTTCTCGCCCGCTCCAGAAGTTTCCCTTTGGATAGATTGAATTCCGCCTTGAATGCGACTATGAATAAATCAGGGAAATTCTCTCTGCTCAGCTTCGTGAGTTTGGGGTTCCTTTTCAGCCTCAGCAGAATCTCTCCCTTGCCAGAATCCATCTTGCCCTTCCTTAATTCCTCGGGGGAATAGTCGGCAATTGCCGCGGTTGAAATCATCAAATCATAGCCATGCTTCAGCTCCTGCAGCGTAGAATTCACCATTTCCTCAGCAGTTCTAACACCGATGACTTTAATTCCATCGGGAATCTTAATGCTGACTGGCCCTGAAACAATCATGACCTCATGGCCTCTCCTGATGCCCTCTTGAGCAAGAGCCAAACCCATTTTCCCGGAGCTGGCATTGCTTATGAACCGGATAGAGTCTATGGGTTCCCTTGTCGGGCCCATGGTTATAAGAACCCTCATTTTAGCGGCCTGCCATCGGTGTCAATCTCCCTGCCTGAAATCCTCCCTCCGGAGATAGGCTTGCCGTCCCCGGCAAGAACCAACGGAATGACTACTATGGACAGCTTCTCCATACCCTTTTTGAACCGGACTGCATTAATCTCCTGCGCCCTAAGCAGCGTTTCCTCACTCACAACTATGCAGTCAATATCCGGATCTATCGTCGCAATTCCATAGGAATCGTCAATCTTAATAATCTCATACGGTTTGTCAAATTCCTGAACCAGTTTCTCTAGGTTCTTTCTCCTCTCCTTATATGGCGATGTTTCTGTTGCTCTGAACCTGTTTGCAAATTCATCCGATGTCAGGCCAATAATTACCCCCTTTGATATCTGAAAGCCGACCTCCAGAATTCTCTTATGGCCCCTGTGCAAAATGTCAAAGGTTCCGCCGATAACGACTTTCTCGAACATCCTGGATTATTATTAAAAGGGGTTCCCTATAAAGCATTCATAAAGTTCATCCAGACTAATTCCTTTTATTTCCTTCATCCTATCCAGATTATCATCCTCTGAAACTATCGTATGTATCTCGTTAACCAACGCACACGCCACATGAATCATGTCTTCTGGGTTCAGCCCGTAATCACTCATGAGATTATGTGCCCTCCAAAAAAAAACCTCATCAAAGGTCAGGGTAGATGTTGCGGAATTTTGTCAATATATAGGTTGGCCTGTATGAAGGCATTTGAATCAGGATATATACTTAGAGATATAAATACAGGATTGAATAGCTATATTGCAATGGAGACGATCAAAATCCTTGATGTCAGGAAGGAAAACCCATCCACAAAGACACTTGTTCTAAACATAAGTCTTGATTTCAGGCCCGGGCAATTCATCATGCTCTGGCTCCCCTCAGTTGGTGAAAAGCCGTTCACCCCCAGCAGGGTGGATGGCAATCTGGAGATCACTGTGAAGGGTGTTGGACCGTTCACCAGAAATCTCTGCAGGATAAAGAAGGGCTCTCTTGTCGGAATTCGCGGGCCCTATGGCAGGGGCTATGAAATTAAGGGTAACATGCCCTGCATAATAGGCGGGGGGGTAGGTATTGCACCCTTAATGCCTCTCATAGAGGAATTCGGAAAGAAGGCTACCGTAATACATGGTGCAAAGACGAAGAAGGAGCTTCTCTTTATTGATAGAATCAGGAATTCCGGAGCTTCCCTTCACCTGACTACAGATGATGGATCCGGGGGAGAGAGGTGCTTTCCTGATGAGCTCTTTGAGAGAATTCTTGAGGACAGGGAATTTGACCAGATATACTGCTGCGGCCCTGAAATCATGATGTCAAAGGTGGCGGATATCTCCCTGAAAGAGAAAATCCCCTGCCAGCTCTCGCTTGAGAGATGGATGAAATGCGGTTTTGGACTCTGTGGTTCGTGCTCCATTGGCCCCCATGGATTGCTGGTATGCAAAGACGGTCCCGTATTCACAGCCCAGCAGCTTGTGGGGACGGAATTCGGCAGATACTCCCGGGACAGTGCCGGGTCAAAAATTGACTTATAAAGCAGAACTACAAAGAACTATAAAATGCCCGACCTGATAATAAAGAATGCAAGGATTGTTCTCCCTGATGGTATTGTTGAGGGTGGCATTGTCATCGAGGGCGGAAGGATAAAGGAGCTAAGGAAGACCTCTAACCTTCCGGATTCCGGCGAGGTTATTGATGCCAAGGGCAATCACGTTCTTCCGGGATTGATAGATGCTCATGTTCACTTCAGGGAGCCCGGGGCCAGCTCGAAAGAGGACTGGAAGACCGGCTCCTCTGCTGCAGCTTCCGGAGGAATAGCAACCGTTCTTGACATGCCTAACACCGAGCCACCAACGACAACGCTGGAAAATCTGGAGAAAAAGAGAAGAATAGCGTCCTCAAAGTCAGTGGTTGATTACGGCTTCCACTTCGGAGCATCTAACGAAAATATGAAGGAACTGAATTCCCTTGCCGGAGGGGTTGCTTCTATAAAATACTACCTGGGTCCGACGACAGGAAACCTGATGATAAACAACGATGCAATCTTCTATGAGGGATTAAGGGTCCTGGCCAATAAGGGAATTCTGGCAACAACCCATGCGGAAAACGCTGAAATGATAGAATATTTCACGGAGAAACTGCAGAAAGATGGCAGAGAAGATCCCATAGCATATGCAGATTCAAGGCCGCCAATATGTGCTGCAGACGCGGCCAACAGGGCAATATTCCTCGCCGGGTTATCGAATTGCAGGTTGCATCTCTGCCATGTAAGCACCTCCCTTGAGGTCCTGTTGATAGAGAAACACAGGAAATCCCAGCAGCTGACTGCTGAAGCAACGCCCCACCACCTCTTTCTCAAAAGGGAGGATTTCAAAAAACTGGGGACATACGCAAAGACCAACCCCCCCCTGAGAAATAAAGAGGACAGAAAGGCACTCTGGAACGGGATTACCATTGGAGCGATAGATATTATAGCCTCAGATCATGCCCCCCATCTTCCTGAATCCAGGGAGAGGGGTATCTGGAATTCATCAGCCGGGGTGCCGGGGGTTGAAACCCTCCTCCCCCTGCTTCTGAACGAGGTAAATAAGAGAACACTCTCTCTGGAAAAGGTTGTAAGGCTAACTGCAGAGAATCCGGCAAAAATCTTCAGGATAAAAAACAAGGGGATGATAGCTGAGGGCTATGATGCCGACCTGACAATAGTCGATATGAATGAAGAATTCACCGTAAAGAACGAGAATCTGTTCACGAAATGTGGATGGAGTCCCTTCGATGGCTATAAACTGAGGGGCAAACCCATAAAGACCCTGGTCAGAGGAAAGGTAATATTTGAGCAGGGCTACATAAACGAAATCCCCGGAATGGAGGTCAGCTATGTCTGAATTCCTGCAGAAATACCTGCTTGCAAGGGAGGAGAAGAACAGTATCCTTTGTATAGGGCTGGACCCCGCCCTGCCTGAACTCAGGAAGGAGAACACAATGCCCAATAACGACATAATGGGCTTCTGCACAGATATCATAGAAAAAACCTCCTCCCACGCCTCTGCGTTCAAACTGAATTCCCAGTATATTCTGTTTAATCTGGATATGGGGCAGTTGCAGGAACTGAACCAGAAAATTCACACCTCCGGTTCTATATCAATCCTTGACCACAAGCTGTCTGACATCGGCTCATCAAACCTTGCAGCAATTCACTCGGCAGATAAGGCCGGTTTCGATGCAATAACCTTCTCGCCCTTCGCCGGGAACATCAAGGAAGCTATTGGCCAGTGCCACTCCAACGGCGTTGGAATCTTCGTTCTGACGCTAATGTCCAATCCGGAGGCAGAAATACAAAAGGAATTCTCCATCTCAGGAATCCCCCAGTATCAATGGATAGCCACAGAGGCAAAGGATGCCGATGGTCTTGTTGTTGGCCTGACGGAGAATGCAACGGAAACAGAGATTCAGAGGATAAGAGAAATCACAGGTAAGGAAACAATTCTCCTCTACCCCGGAGTCGGGGTGCAGGGAGGTACTGCCAATAAAATTCCTGAGGGAAATTCCCTGGTGAGTATAGGCAGGAGAATAATCTACTCCAGAAATCCAGCCCAAAAAGCCAGAGAATTCCAGCAGTCGCTAAGATTCTGACATATTTTTATACTTCAAATCACCATATTAAATCAATGAAAAGGGACAAAATTCCAAAGACGGTCAAAGAACTTAGAGGAATACGCAAGAGACGTGGTCTCAGAGAGTACTCCATGTTCAAGAGGAAATTCGAGAAAGAAACTCCAAGGGAGTAAATATCTTTGGTGTTTTATATCGCTTCTCCTGATTTATCTTCCCCACCTTTTTTAATGAATCCTTACTGAATACACCTCTTCTGTTCCAGGTTATGATCATATCTATACCTGCAGCACTTGCTATTGCTAGCAATCTGCAGTCAGGCAGGCTGCTTTTCTCCAGTCTCAGCTCCTGCAAATATCTCCACGCCAGTTTATTGCATTCCGGCAGTCTTTCAGATATCTCTAATCCAACTATTAAACCAACGGATGATGAAAAAAGCCCCAACAGTTCTTCCTGTCGCTTGCTCTCGTACAACTCTGTCACCATTATCAGACTTCCATAGGATTTTGCCCTGTACCCTTCCCATATTCCAAAACACGTCTGGAATCCTCACTTTTCTCGTCTTCTTCAATGGCATATCCATAGACATTTGTATCTATCAGCATTGACATATTGTCAGTATTTAGATATGGCAGATAATAAAATCCAGCAGTCGCTAAGATTCTGACAGGGCTCTCCAGAACCCAAACTCGTTATAGAGAACCACCCTGTTCTTTAACAAATTCTCCTCAAGCGACTTTTTGAACCCCTTTACATCCATTACTCTCATCACCCTGCTCTCCACCACATGCTCCTTTTCGTTTACAACGACCAGAACATCTCCCCTCTCTCTGTCGAACACGACCATAACAACCCCCTTTATCGCCTCCCTTACCTCCCCTGTCACGCCCCTCAGCCTTCCCATCTCCGGCCGCTTCCTGAAGAAGTCATCCCTTCTCTCTACCTCAAGGTACTCCATCATCTTCAGAAGAAATTCGTTCTCCAGATTAAGCCTGAAGAGTTTCCTGTTGTCTCTTTCCCTGGCCCGGAAGAATCCTTTATCCAAAAACTGATTAAGATACCTGTGGGTGTTATTCACTGAAATTCCCGCCCTTCTTGATATCTCCCTGAGATGGAACTCGTCAAGGGGTGAATCCATAAAGACACCAAGCACCTTTTTCCTGCCCTTTGGTATCATATTGTTCTTAATTATGGAACAGGTGTTAAAGAAAGGGGGCTGAATTCTGTAATGCAAGAATTCTGATACGGCGGAATTCCAGCAAAACAGGCACCAGAGGCGGCTTTTATTTCCTACCTCTTCATATCTAACATGGCGGTTGAGAGAATTGGTTGCCGATGGGTTGTTCTGGCTCTGGCATTCGTAATAATCAGCCCAACTGCTAATGCCTGGGAGTTCTGGAATGTAGGTTATGGCCAAACCGTAGGTGACGACGCATTGTATTTAAGTAGCGGAGGAAATCCTTACTTTATTTATTTAAGTAACGACTCCAAGTTGATATTGGCTTATCTCTCTGATGGTGTTGTCAATTCAATTACTGTGGAGGAGTCCCCCTCCGGGTCTGCTTCGATGGCTATTGACACCAACGATAACATCCACATCTGCTATGGAAAAGGAAACAACCTGGTTTATGCTAAATATGATGGCGGGGCCGTTATCAAGGAGAACGTATCAACAAATCCAGGGACGTTCATGGGACACTGCTCCATAGCAATTGACTCTGCGGAAAGGCCGCATATAG
>WALD01000039.1 GCA_015523055.1 Candidatus Altarchaeota archaeon | reverse complement strand
TGTATATATATTATGTTCTATAGCATGGCAATACTAAGACCAGAGGAATTAAGGGAGATGAACCACGAGGAACTGGATAAGCGACTCTCTGACCTGAGGCTTGAATACATGAAGATTAAGGGCGTTTTATCATCCGGCGGAATTCCAGAGGATATAGGAAGGGCGAGAGAGATAAAGCGCACTATAGCCAGGATACTAACAATAAAGAACGAAGATTTAAAACAAAAACGAAATGAATTGTCCTAGGTGTGGGCTTCCCAAGGAGTTGTGTGTCTGCGACGAGATGACCAAAGAGGGTCAGCGCATCAGAGTTCGTAACGATAGAAGAAAATATGGCAAACCAGTGACAATCGTTGATGGTTTAGACAATGTGGATATCCACAAGATTGCCAAGGAATTGAAGAGAAGGATGGCGTGTGGCGGAACATCCAGAGGCACTACGATTGAACTGCAGGGTAACCATCTTGCCAAGATGAAGGATGTCCTCATAAGCATGGGCTTCTCTGGGGACATGATCGACATAGGATAGATATGATCACTCCCTACAACCTATTGCGTCATGAGATCATTGGTCTGGAAGCAAGGATAGTGGATTCAACGCATCCGGGATATGTCTGTAGTGGGTCTATAATCCGGGAAACAAGGAATACGCTGGAGATACGGGAGCGGGGTGAGAAGATCAGAAAACTCCCCAAGAATTGCATAACCCTTGAATTGAAGCTGCCTGCCGGGGAGATAATCAAACTTGATGGGGGGCTGATAGTCGCAAGGCCAGAGGACAGGGTGAAGAAGAAGCACAGGATAAAATTCGTTTAATCGGAAGGAATTCTTTTTGAATTCTGCAATAACCCAAACCGAGTTCTACAGGTGAATTGGTGGATTTATAATGTTTGAATTCATATATTGAACTCTACAATCATCAAAGAATGGAAAAGAAACCAGAGAAGAAGGCTGCCGGGAAGGAAGCAAAGGAATGCAACGATGTGAATTGTCCCATTCATGGCTCTCTATCAACGAGGGGGGCGGTTCTTGAGGGGGTTGTGGCTTCAGACAAGATGAATAAGACAGTGATTATACAAAAGGATTACAAAATAAGGTTGAAGAAGTATGAGCGTTACAGGTCTTCAAAGTCAAGAATTCCTGCCCACAATCCCCCATGTATCAATGCAAGGGTCGGGGACAGGGTCCGGATAAGGGAGTGCAGGAAACTGAGCAGGACAGTCAGTTTCGTAGTTACTGAGAAATTGGATTAGAATCCCGCAGGATTAGAATCCCAAGAGGGTTGAAATTCGGGTGCCACTGAGCCGTTCATACGCCCGGGGCGAAGATGGCATCCACATATGAGCCGGGCGCGATAGTTCAAGGATGGCAAAACCACTGGGAGTAATGAAGAATCTGCCGCTGGGGAAGGCAGTTACAGCAAAGATAACAAAACCATTAGCTATAGGCTCAAGACTGACATGTGCTGATAATACCGGAGCCAAGGAGGTAGAGATTATAGCTGTGAGGGCATACGGGGGGGTAAGAAGAAGGCTCCCGAGGGCAGGAATTGGCGATCTTGTGATAATCTCCATAAAGAAGGGCAAACCAGAACTCAGGCACCAAACCTCCCTTGCAGTCATAGTAAGGCAGAGAAAGGAGTATGCAAGATTTAATGGCTCAAGGATAAAATTTGAGGACAATGCCGCTATCCTTGTGAATGATGACGGGCTTCCCAAAGGCACTGAAATCAAGGGGGCTATTGCAAGAGAAGCCACTGAGAAGTGGAATAAGATCGGATCAATAGCAAGTATCGTGATTTAAAATTTTGGAATCTATTAATATTAAAAACAATGTAATAGAAACCTGTATCCCTGGTGCCCCTATGGAGTCAATTGACATAACAAAGGAGAGATCTGGGATACTGCTTGTGGCAAAGTTCAGGCCAAAGAACAAGATGCCTGAAGCAGCAAGAATTGGTCTTGGCTTGGAGAATCCAAGGTTAGCTGTTGAAGATTTCAGGGATAAACTTATAGATCGCTTTGGTGATCAAATTCAATCAATGACACTATTCGGGTCAGTGGCAAGAAAGAAGTATCCATTGGACTCTGATATAGATGTCCTGATTAATCAGGATGCCTTTTATCAAGGATATATCAAAAGATGGTGTGATGGTCTATGGAAAAGATATTAGAAAAGGTTAGCATGGACATTGATATGGCGGATGAAAAGCTTGAATCTGCTAAAAAATGAAAACCCAACCAAGCTCCCGGAATCCCGGAAAGCAGAGGAAATGGAAGGCGATCGCTCCATTGCACAGGAGACAGAAAATGCTTTCCTCACCCTTAAGCAAGGAGCTGAGACAGAAGTACAAGAGAAGGAGACTCAATGTCCGGAAGGGGGATAAGGTGAGAGTAATGGTGGGGGACTTTAAGGGCAATGTGGGTGAAATAATCAGGGTAAATCTCAAGAATTATAAACTTTATATCGATGGAATTACGATAAAGAAGGCAGACGGTACAGACGTTGAGAGGGCGATGGACCCCTCAAATGTCATGATAATTGACCTTTTTATGGACGATAAGGAGAGAACTGACGTCCTTGAGAGGAATATGGAATAAAATGCACCTAAAGAGAATTGCATCCGGCCAGGGAAAGCAGCCGAAATTCGTAACCGTGCCAAATCCAGGGGCGCACCCAAAGATGGAAAGCATACCTCTGATTACATTAGTTCGGGACAGACTCGGATATGCTGATACTGCAAGAGAGGCCAGAAGGATAATAAGGGCGGGTCAGATTATCATCAATGGAAGGATAAGGACGGAACCAAGATATGCTGTTGGGCTGATGGATGTGGTGGAGATTCCGATACTCAAAAAATTCTTTAGAATTCTTCCAAGCAAGAGGGGTATCTATCCAAAGGAGATTGACGATAAAGAAGCGAAAACAAGGCTCTGCAAGATAACCAATAAATCGATCTTGTCGAAAGGCAGGATACAGTTGAATCTCCATGATGGCACCAACGTTCTGCTCAATAAGGACAAATATAAAAGGAGGGACACCCTTGTGATCGACATAAAGACAGGGAAAATAAATGGCTTTATAGAATTCAAGGAAGGAAATACTGCTATCGTTGTGCATGGAAGACATTCCGGGGAGGTTGGGAGAATAAAGGACATACTTCCCGGGACAATGAAAAGGGATTCCCTGACCAGTGTTGGAGAGCTTCAGACCCTGACAAGATACCTGTTTGTCATAGGCAAAGACAAGGCTTCAATATCTATCTAAGATGGAATACTCCAATCCAATGAGGAAACCAAGAATAGAGAAAATTGTTGTGAATATAGGTGTGGGGGAGTCGGGAGAGAAATTGGTAAAGGCAGAGAAGCTTCTTGAGGAATTGACAAAGTGCAAGCCCGTCAGGACCGTTTCAAGGCATAAGATTCCCTCATGGAACATCAAAAAAGGAGATCCAATAGGCTGCAAGGTGACTCTGAGGAGGGAAAGAGCCGAGGAATTTCTAGAGAGGGCCCTGGAGGCGAAGGAGAACAGCATCAGGGAGTCCTGCTTTGACGACAATGGCAACATATCCTTTGGAATTACTGAATATATTGATTTGCCGGGAACAAAATACGACCCCGATATTGGTGTGTTTGGGATGAATATATCAATAAGGATGGAGAGGCCTGGCTTTAGGGTAAGGTGGAGGAGATTCAGAAAATCTAAAATTCCAATCAATAATTTAATAAAGAGAGAGGAATCTATTGAATTCATGCGCGAAAAATTTGGGATTCAAATATCTGAGGAGTAAATATATAAAAATGTATAAAAAGA
>WALD01000038.1 GCA_015523055.1 Candidatus Altarchaeota archaeon | reverse complement strand
AGTCTACTAGAATAGGTGAATAAAATGCCAATCAAAGATGTAACCTGGAGAAGGGAATATGACAAACTCTGGTTAAGGTTTACCTCAGAAGAATTCGGATTCGAGGATGCCTTAGATGTTATATTCGGCAAAAAATTTGGTAAAAAAGAGGTTAAGTATGCCTCTAAATTATTGAATGAGATAGAAGATAATGCCTATGCAATTCATACCAGAGCAAGCTACGACCAGAGAGTGAGGTTGTATAGACTTCTCAATCCGGAGAAGGTAAGCAATGCCAGGGCCGTTTACACAAAGGTTTGGGAAAAAGGAAAGGGATTTACGTCAATGGATTTAACAAAAGAAGCAAACAAATCGCTCAAATGGAATTACATGTACATAAAAGATTCTGCAATAGGTTTCCATACAAATTATTATCGCTCCATAGATGTTCATCATCTTTCTATTTATGCAGAAGATGTTGATGGATGGACAGCTCTTTTCAAACTATGGGATTCCCAAATTTTGATAAACGATAAAGTTGTCTATGAATCAAAAGCAAAGAAGCAGGCAATTCATCTGCATACTGATTTAAAGAGCAGGGAGGAACAAGTGACTGAAATGACCAATTTGCATTATCAACCTCCCCACTATACCCTAGTAGAAGCTCTGGAAGATAATGACATACTTGGAGCATTGGCAATAATGATAAGAAAAAAAGGTACATTGGAATGGGATAAAGTAATAAAGATTGCTAAAGCTAATAGAGTGATAAACACTTTGGGTTTTTGTTTAGAGTGCATAAACAAAGAAGCTGGAAAAGGAGTATTCAGTAAAAAAATAACTAAGAAAGTTGAGGGATTCATCGATAAAAGAACAGAGACCATAGGAAAAATACCTGAATTGGGTGTTTCAATAAATTTAGACTATGAAAACTTAGAAGATAAGTGGAATGTTAAGTGCTATCAATCTGCTAACTTTGAAAAGGCTGTTTTAGATTTGTTATAAAGGGGCAACAAGATGGAAAAAGAAAAGATTGTGGAGCTTGAAAGTTTAAAGGACCTGGAAAAAATAGTTAGGGAAACTAAAAAATGGCAATTAAACTTAGTAGTGATAGGTGGATACGCTGTAAGAGCTTACACAAGAGGTTATAGGTATACTAAAGACATAGACTTAATTGCTTCGAAGAAGGATATGGGAGAACTGATTGCATTATTAAAAGGTTTAGGTTACAGGGTTGGGAAAACAGAATTTGGCTTGAAAGGAAAGAAAAAACTTGATAGTGGTTTCATAGACTTGGATATATCAATCGGTGAGGTCCGGGACATATCAACAAATAAAAGATATCCCCCTGGCGAAATTTTAGAAGGATCCAAAACTTGTGAAATTTCTGGTTTCTTTGAAGAAGGCAGGAGAGTAAAGATTAAAACCTCCGTCGCATCTTTAGAAGATTTAGTTGCATTGAAATTAATGACTAGGGGCAGGGAGAAAGACATAGTTGATGTAATCTCTTTATTAATCGATAGATGGGATGAAATAAATCTAAAAAGATTTTCCTCAAAATGCTCAAAAGCGGGTTTGAACAGACACTTAAGAAATCAGATATTCAACTTAATCGGTTTGATAAGAACCGGCGAATCAGGAAAAATTTGGTTAAAAATAACCGGTCAAAGATTGATGAGAAAAACAGAAACCCACCTGATTAAATCTTTAAAAGAATTGGAGAAAGTCCTAATCTGAACAATTTTTATTTAGTTCCCCGTTTTCTTTAGAAAACCTTTCTGAAAAATCTTAAGACTCGCTTCACGGAGGTTCAGCTCCTTCTTAATAATTTTTGCCTTTCGGGCACTTCTCCAATCGTACCAGTGAATGGATACGATTTTTTTATTATGAATATGGGCTGGGGCTACTAAAGGCTCCGGTCTTGGAGACGATGTAGTGTCAGGAGAATTGAAGGAACGGTTCAAAACCGTAAATGATCTGGTAACCATTTCGTTCAGCCTTTGGGAATCTCTGAAATCTTTTGAAAAAGTAAAATCCTTACTAGGGTTTTGAACAGTGGTATCTCTGACTCTATCATGTACGCCTTTCCTGATCTCAGAAATAGTTTTGATTTCGTATCTATTTACAATTAGGAAATGCATCGCCACTCCCTGAAGCGATTTGATCCTGCAGGTGTTCCATTCCGAACCCAAAGAAGTTCAGGTCTTGGCGTTTGCAGGTTTCTATGATGCTCATGTTTACTTAGTTTTGACTCGAACTCTGTAAGTAGTTTTTGAGTTCCTCGTTTTCCTTCCTTGGCAGCATACCCTCCCCTTCGATTTTTGTGATTATGCTCTTTGCATTGCTAAGCTCTTCTTTTTTATGCCCATAAAATGTGAGCATAAAGAAATTCTTGGATGGCTCAATCTTTGGCTCTTTTAACCCTGCTTTCAGCATTGCATCTTTCATTCTCTGTATGCCTGTGCCCGCCTTCTCAACCAAACCAGCCATCTTAAACAAGTCAGCTATTCTCTCATTCCGCCTTGCGCATATCTTTCCAAGTTGGCTTTGTTATGCCGAACAAGCCGCCTGGATTTACAATCTCAATTTTAAGGTGATATTTAATGCCATCTTCTGTTAAACCTATATTTTCAGCAAGTTCTCTGCGGGTTATTTCTGGATTTACTCTAATCAATGCAATGATTTTCTGGGTAGTTTTCTTGGATAGTTTCTACCAAAGTTCTTGAAGTTCTTCGTTATATTCTTCTAATCTTTCTTTGAAATCATAATCTTCTTTTTCAGAAAAAGAACCAAAAAAGCAGGCAACCTCTCAGAATATTATAAAATCGTAGGGGTGTCCCATCACCAGGGTTTAACAGAAAGTCCCCCGCAGGAGTTCAAAGAACAGACTTATTTTTGCAATCAAAGGAATTATTCCACGCCAAGAACCTCTATACCCACTCCTTCGGAAAACCTTATCGGGTGGATGTTATCGGAATGTCTGGTGCCGCGCATCTTCTGTATCGTCAGATAGCGACCCATATCTGGCCCGGAGGTCTTGTAATCAAGGACTATCACACCATCAACAACATAGGCCTGGGTGCTGAAACCCGGTTTTCTGTCATCAAATATGTCATCTATGATAATGGAGGTGAGATCACCCCCCTGCAGTCTGTAATTCATATTCAGGATTATATCCCTGACACTGCTCTCACTCTTCACCAGATTATTCAGGGCCGGAAGGCTGTCTATTACAATCCTCCTCGCTCCTATCTCCTTTGCAGTGTCCAGAATTATATCAACAACCTCTTTGGTCTCTATTAGTTCAATTGAGGTTAAAGAGAAACTCCTGTCGTGTGATGGCTTTGGCAGATTTATGTCGCTCACATTGAATCTTGACAGGCTGGCATCAATAATAACCAATTTGCCGACCTCTTCAAGCTCCCGGAGATCGTAATTGAACGCCCGCATGTCCTTTCTCAGCTGATCGATATTCTGCTCCAGTAGAACGAGAACCCCCGGCTCATTGTACTTCGTAATACCGTTGAAAAGATACTGAACCCCAAATATGGTCTTTCCTGTGCCACAGGCTCCGGTAAGCAGGATTGTCCTTCCCCTGGGAAAACCCCCGCCAATCACCTCATCAAGTCCTGAAATTCCGGTAGGGCATCGGTCATCCTCCTCCAGCGCAATCTCCTCTTCGGCATCCATCTTAATTATCTATTTACAGCGATACTATAAATATCTGTGACACTATCAACGATAAAATCGGGCTTTAATCTCTTGGCTTTATCTCTGTTAAGAACACCGCTCAACACGGCAACTGAGGTAACTCCTGATCTTTTTGCGGCGAGCATATCACTCTCTGCATCTCCGACGAAAAGGGTTTCCTTCCTATCCACATGGAAGAATTCCATTGCCTTTAGAATTATGTCCGGGAAGGGTTTTGAATTCTTGACATCCTCTGCACAGACGGTCAGGTCAAAGGTATCTCTGAGATTGAGATATCCCAGCACCCTATCAAGAAACGGCCTCTCATTCCCCGTCGCTATTGCAAGCTTCATGCCACCCTCCCTGAGTTTCTGCAGGAATTTTCTCAGGCCGGGAACTGGCTTTATACCTCTTATGAACCAGCCTGAGTGGATAATGTCGTGGTGATATCTGTAAGCCAGGTTCAGTTTCTCTTCAGTATATTCGTCACCCATCACTGCCCTCAGGACAACCCTGTACGGCTTTCCAAAATGTAACACCATATCCTCCTTCAAAACCTTCTTTTTTATACCTGCTCTCCCTATTGCCCTCCTGATCGCCTTTTCATGAGCCTCATTTGACAGAACAAGAACCCCATCAAAGTCAAAGATGATGAGTTTAAACATACCTTACCCTCTTTTCAATCGTCCTGATTCTTGAGAGAATCTCCCTCTTTTCAGAGCCCTCTCCATATCCCTCAATTATTGAATTCCAGATGAAGTCAAATCTGTCTGTATGGGTGGCATGCAGTGCCTTCTTCAAAACGACCATGTCCATGGCCTTGTCCTCTACCCTTCGTGAAGTCATGCCAAGCCCGAAGTCTATGAAACAGATTTTATCGTCCCTGAGAATCATGTTTGATGTTGTGAGGTCATTATGGATGAGATTGGACTCATGGAGTCTGGCTATTGCCCCCCCAATTTCCCTTGAAATTCTCTTTACATTCTCCTTATCTCCCGTATTAATTACCTCCTTGAGAATTCTACCCTCAATGAATTCCATAATTATTCTCCTCCTGGCAATATCGGTATGATGAATTCTCGGCACCGGAACCCCTGCCCTCTTTGCCTTATCCAGAAGTTTGCTCTCCCTTCTGGTTCTTGATCTCCTCAGCCTCTCGTCCAGCTCCGGAATCCGATATTCCTTCCTCACCCTTTCCTTCACAATCTTCCCACCATCACGGTAGAGGTTGGCTTCCGCCCCTCTGGCAATGAGTTCCATGCTATAGGCAATCATTATATTATCTTAAATACCTATTATATTAACTCCTGTCTGATTAATTGTTCCGGAGCGTAAAATGAGCCTTGAGAAGGTTGTATCAAAGATTGGTGATCTGATGGAGGATCAGTCAATGCCGAAGAGAATCAAAAATGTTCTTGAGTCGATTGGCAACGACCTTAAAAATGAGGATCAGGACACTGCTGTCAAAATCACATCCGCGATCTATGAGCTTGAGGATGTTACCAGCGACATCAACATTCCCATGCATGTGAAGACGGCACTCTGGGACCTGGTGAGCGACCTTGAGGCCATAAAGCATGAGGGAGAATAATGAATCTGGAACAGATAAAACGGAATGTCAGGGAAATCGTAACCGAGGAGGAGCTTCTTTCTATAGTGAAAAAAAAGAAAGCCCCTACAACATATTGCGGCTACGAGGTTTCCGGTCCTGTTCATATCGGCACCCTTGTAGCAATTAACAAGCAGCTTGATTTCGTTGAGGCAGGTCTTAAGGTAAAGGTCCTTCTTGCAGATCTGCATACACAGCTAAATAGAAAGGGCGCCGAGGGGTTCATTGAAGAAATGACTGAATACTGGAGGAATTCCATGACCGCGCTTGGTCTGAAGGATGTAGAATTCATCCTTGGCACAGAATTCCAGTTCAATAAAGAGTATATCCATGATCTTTTATCTCTTGCTCTGAATTCCACCATGAAGAGAGCCGTGAGGAGCATGCAGGAAATAGCAAGGGATATAGAACACGCCAGGGTTTCTCAGGTTATATATCCACTGATGCAGATTGCAGATATCAAAGCCCTTGATGTTGATATTGCTCATGGGGGGATGGAGCAGAGAAAGATTCATATGCTGGCAAGAGAACTGCTGCCAGGAATGGGTCATAAAAAACCAGTCTGCATCCACACCCCTTTACTCAGCTCACTGCGGGGCCCGGGAGCAAAGATGTCCAGTTCCATGCCTGAGACCATGATAAAGGTGGAGGAGAAGCCAGAAAGGATTAGGGAGAAGATCTCAATGGCATACTGTCCGCCAGAAAAAGAAGGAAACCCAATCCTGCAGATATGCGAACTAATTATCTTTCCCAGATTTGGGAGGGTTGAAATCACCCGTCCTGAGAAATTCGGGGGAGATATAGAATTCAATAGCTATGCTGAACTTGAGAATTCCTACCTTGGGAAGAAACTCCACCCCACTGACCTGAAGAATTCAGTCGCCGACACCCTGATTGATATGCTTGAGCCGGTGCGAACGGCGTTGGACCAAACATGACCCTTTCAAATGAAGAATTCAGTCGCCGACACCCTGATTGATATGCTTGAGCCGGTGCGACCGGGCGTTGGCCTTAAAAATCCGTGTATGTTTCAGGATTGAAGTCCCTGAATTTTTCTATATTCTCCTGCAATGAATAGACGCAGAGGGTGAGCTTCTCCTGCTCTGATCTCTCAAGGGCATTTGCAAGAGACGATACCTCATCAAGTCTCTTCAACCTACCCTCAAAATCAACCAGAACCTTAAACTCTGATAATTTTACCTCCGGCATGTCCAGAAGCACATAACCCCTCTCAATACCAAGGTCGTCTGCAATCTCGCCTTCAATCTTCTCGGAATTATTCGCCATCTCCTCTCTGTTCTTCTCATCTATGGCGGATACATGCTCCTGAAAAACTATCTTAAAGAGCCTCCTCTCGTCAATTCTCTTTGTCATACTCTCAGAATAATCCCCTGAATTTCTCATTCTGTAAACCAGATCAATATCGTCCAGATGAATGAATTCCTCATAGCTGAGCTTCCCGCTGTCTATCATGTCGGCCAGGGCATGCCTGAACATTGCCTCTGCTATCCTCTTCGTGTGATGCCTGTAAATGGTCTGATACATCATGTTCCTGCTTATGAGCAAGGATTCTACTGCCTCAAGACTTCCCCGTCCTATGACCATGTCTCCCTCAACAAGCTTCATACTGTAGATTATCCTCTCCAGGTCTATGACGCCATATGCCACTCCAGCATAGTAGGCGTCTCTTATGAGATAATCCATCTTGTCAACATCAATCTCGGAGGAGATGACCTTGGCAAGCCTCCCTCTACCGTGAATAAGGTCAGAAACATCATCCGGCTCAATTCCGTTCTTCTTCAGGATGTCAGAAATCTCGCTATTCTTTATGATGTAGGATGAATTCTCCTCGTGATGGTGTCCCCTCCTGAGCAGGATTTCGTCCGATGTATGGGAAAAAGCACAATGCCCGATATCGTGCAATAAACCTGCAACCCCCAGCTTTATGGTTTCATCACTATCAAGACCAAGGTGCTCCCCAACAAGCTTTGCAAGCTGCATAACCCCGAGGCTATGCTCAAACCTCGTTGAATTCATTGCAGGATAGACCAGATAACAGAGGCCGTTCTGCTTTATGTGCCTTAATCTCTGCAACTGGGGGGTATCTATCAGTTCAAGCTCCAGTTCGCTGAGCACTATCGTGCCGTGAATCGGGTCGCGGATGGTTTTTACAGGTTTCATCATATTTTTGAGATTAATTTTTCTGAGAGAAGTTTTGCAGTTTCAAAATCGTGTCTGGCCTTCTTAAACCATTCTTCAACTATGTCGGTCATAGAGAACCACCCCTTTTTTTTCAGTATCTCC
>WALD01000037.1 GCA_015523055.1 Candidatus Altarchaeota archaeon | reverse complement strand
TTAGAGTTATAACCTTTTTTATGGTATTAAACTCTCTTACATCACCCCTTACCAGTCTCAAATTTTTATATTCAGGTAAGATTCTCTCAAACGCCTTTTCGCTCTGCCTGCTCTTATCCACAGCAATAGTAAGCCGTGTCTTCTTAACATATAGCTTCGTGCTCTCTCCGATATGGGGTCCAAGTTCTATGACTGTGTCGTCCTTATCCACACCCCTGTTCAGAAATTTACGGTAACGGCCGACATCATAGAGTATCGAGATCATCTGCATTAATAATTTTAAATCTCAATAGCGAATAGATAATTAAATAGATAATTAATAAGATGCAGCTTGATAAGCTAGAGATTAAGGGTTTCAAATCCTTCAAAGATAAAACAATTCTTGAATTCCCCAGCAAGTTTACTGCCATTGTGGGTCCAAATGGGGCAGGAAAGAGCAACATTGTCGAGAGCATATGTTTCGTTCTTGGTTGGAACAGGGGTATAAGGTCAAATAATATGCAGGACCTCATATGTAACGGCGGGCTTCATGCTGATTCTTCGGATGTTGCAGTAGTCAGCATCTACCTCAACGACGGCAATGGAAATAAGGTCAAGGTTTCAAGGGAGATCGACAGGGAAGGCAAGAGCATATACCGGAAGGATAACAAGAGGACAACAAAGCAGGAACTAATCGAACTGCTCGGGGACAATGAATACAACATAATTCTCCAGGACGATATCACAAAGATTATAGATATGAATCCAAGGGACAGGAGAAAGATTATTGATGGACTCTGCGGAATAGGGGAGTATGACAAGAAGAAGGAGAAGGCCATCAGGGAGCTTGAGAAGGTCGAGAAGAGAATATCTAATACTCAGCTCATCCTCGGTGAAAAGCAGGGTTATCTAAACCAGGTGGAAAAAGAGAGGAATGATGCACTTAGATACAGGAGATTTACGAGCGATCTGAAGCAGTATAAAGGAAACATTCTTCGCATACTCATAGAACGACACAGGAAGAAGCTCAAGAACATTGATAAAGAGATTCAGGATACTGGAAAAGAAATAGAAGACCGGGAGAATTCCATATCTGCAATAAGGAGCGATATCTCAAAGAAAAACAAAGAGCTGAATGAGATAAACTCTGAGATTCTGAAGTTTGAGAATGAAAAGGGTCAGGGGGGTATATATGAACTTAAGAGCGAACTTCTGAGAATGCAGGACAGGATTGATGGCATTGAGCACGACATTAGGAGAATAGATATTGAGATATCAGAAAGGGATAAAAAGGTTAATGAATTCAGGAGAGAAAAAAAGAAGATAACCAGGGATATCGAAGAATTCAACAAAGGGCTTGCTGATCTGTCAAAGAGGATAAAAAAAGAGTCCAGAAGGGTTGTTGATTCTAAAGCGGATAGTAAACTGGACGGACTCAAAACAAAGATATTTGAGCTGCAATCAAAGAGGGACATGATTCTTGGTCTGAAAGACAGATACCTGGGAGACATATCCTCCCTGAAGAAGGAGGTGCAGGAACTGGAGGATAGTATGAATGGTCTCCTCGAGAATGAGAAAATTCTGGCAAGGAACATAAACGAGAAGCTAACACAGAATAAAAAAAATTTTGACGAATTCAAGAAGCTCAGGGAGGAATTACCATTCATTCTAAAGAAAGAGAGGGCAGTTGAAAATTCACTCAATTCGCTCAAGCTGGATCTGGCAGAGAAAAAGACGGAGATAAAGACTATGGAGAGGAACTCTGGTGGAATTATGAAGAGCGTTGATGCCGTAATGAAGCTAAAGGAGATACTTCCGGGAATTCATGGCACTGTTTCGCAGCTTGGATCCGTTTCTGATTCAAGGTATGAAACCGCCCTGCAAATAGCTGCTGGGGGCAGGATGATGAATATAGTTGTCGATAATGAGGATACTGCAGGTAAATGCATAAAATACCTCCAGGAGAAGAGGATAGGCAGGGCAACATTCCTTCCCTTAAACAGAGTCAGGGTGATAATAAAGAGCAAGGCTCCGAAGGGATCAATAGGCTTTGCAAGAGATTTTATAGACACAAAAAAGAGATTCATGCCCATATTTGAGTATGTTTTCAGGGACACAATCCTCGTAAATGATCTTGAGAATGCAAGGTCTATGGGAATAGGAAAATGGAGAATGGTTACTTTAAATGGAGATCTTCTTGAGCTTTCCGGGGCTATGACCGGAGGTTATACAAAAAGGACTCTCCCCTCTTTCTTAAACACTGAAAACCTCGAAAACGAGATAAAGGATATTGAGAAAAGAATACTTGAGTTTGATGGTGAGAAGCAGGAGCTTGAACTCAAGAGAAAGAAAATGGAGGATAGAATCCTGGAACTGGAGGCTCCCGTGAGGAGTGGAAGAACCGATGTTGAAAGAATAAAGGTGGAAAAGGATTCGATAAAAGGAAGGATAGCGGAAATAAAAAAGAAAATTAATGAAATCAATGACAAGATTAAGAATCTAAAAAAGGATATATCAATGGGCGATTCCGAGATAAAGCGGATAGAGGAAAATATCAGGGTATACGAAAAAGAACTCAGGAAGATTGAAAATGGGGCACAGAGAGATGATATTAGTAAACTGGAGGAAATGAGGGACAAAAAGAGAGACATTGAAATAGGAAAAGGCAAGTTGCTGGAGAGAGAGCAGTTGATAGAGGATCAAATCAGGGGAATCAGAGACGCTATCTCTACCCTTAAGAAAGAGAGGGGTTCCCTTGCTGATGAGGTGAAGCAGAGGAGGAATGAGGTTGCAGGTCTTGAAAAGGAATTGGAAAGCAAGATAAAAGAGAGCAATAAGATAACTGAGAGGGTTGGGAAGCTGATGAACCGAAGGGCGGAGATTGAGGAGGCTATAACCCGGCTGGGTGAAAGTATGGGGGAGACAGAGCATCAGATAAATGCGATTAATGAAAGACTAAACAAGGCTCGGATAAATAAGGCGAAGATTGAAACCAAACTCTCGGATATTGAGCAGGAATTTAGGGCATATGATGATGTCAAAATTCTGGATAATAGTCTCAGGGAGATGGAGAAACATGTCGCAGATATCGAGGTGCAACTGGAGGGTTTCGGGGCAGTAAATATGAGGGCAATTGAAGCATATGACAAAATGAATGAGGAGTTCAGAGATGTCAGTGATAAGCTTAACACCCTTAAAGAAGAAAGGCAGTCAATATTTGAGTTTATGGAAAAGGTTGAGGCACGAAAAAAAGAGGTCTTTATGGAAACCTTTAATATTATCAAGGGGAACTTTGAGGAGATGTATCACGATCTGTCGGGGGGCGATGGCACTCTAACCCTGAGCAACCCAAGAGATATCTCAGACTCTGGTTTGCTGATAAGTGCCTCACCCAGGGGAAAGAGGCTTGTCAACATGGACTCCATGTCCGGTGGTGAGAAGATAGTAACATGCTCGGCATTTTTACTGGCAATACAACAATATCGGCCTGCTGATTTCTACATCGTGGATGAGTTTGACGCCCCCCTTGATAAAGAGAATTCCATCAGGTTTGCGGAGATGCTCAAGAAATCTGCAGCCCAATTTATGGTAGTAACACATAACGATTATGTTATAAAGCATGCCGATTCCGTGATAGGCGTTTCTATGAATGATGGTCTGTCACAGATTGTTGGTGTTAAATTAACCTGAAGAATTTGAACATGAGGGTTGAACCTACAGTTCCCCCCTCATTATCGCCCGCGTGTAAACGGAGCGAGCTGTTTAGCCCCGGGAGGATTCGAACCTCCGTCGTAAGGTCCAAAGCCTTACAGGATTGTCCACTACCCTACGGGGCTTTCAGACATATATTAATCTTGACTAAGATATTAAAATATAGACCCGATAAGAGCAAAATGGGTATATATGAGAAAGAGATAAGGAGCTGTAATGACTGCAAATATTGCAAAAAACTGGACTCGGTTCCGGCAAATTTCTGCAAGTGTTTTAATATCGTTATAACGGGGGATTATGCAAGACTATGTAATCACTATACCCCCCGCAAGGAAAACGGAGGGGAGAGAAAAGAGTAGTTATATTAACTGACGTTTGAGTTTGCGCCCATCGGGATTTGAACCCGAGTTATCGGCTTGGAAGGCCGAAGTCCTACCAGACTAGACTATGGACGCATAGTGTGAGAACCTACGATCCCCCCTGAACTACCCGGACGTATGTAATAAAGGATATATGCAATCAATCATTAAATTTAGTATAACCATAAGGTTCCGGGCTGTATTGACCCCCAATATAGGGTGTAAAGATATAAGTAAGCACGACAAAGTATTAGTATCCAGAAGGTGATGTTAATGAGAGAGTATATAATCCTGAATTTCAAGACCTATGAAGAGTCGACGGGTGATAAAGCATTAAATCTTGCAAAAATCTGCGATGAGGTTGCCAGGGAAACGAATGCCAGGATAGTAGTAATCCCTCAGCTAACAGACATATACAGGATATCACAGGCTGTTGAAATTCCTGTCTATTCGCAACACATAGATAATGTAAAACCTGGCAGCAATACTGGGTATATCCTTCCAGAATCTATTAAGGCTGCAGGAGCAGTCGGAAGTTTGATAAACCACTCAGAGAGGCGATTAAAGCTGTCAGATATCGAAGCAGATATCAGGAGGATAAGGGAGCTGGATATGGTCTCTATTGTATGCACCAACAATGTTGAGGTTACAAAGGCTACTGCTACCATGGGCCCTGATTTCGTGGCCATAGAGCCCCCGGAGCTGATTGGCTCTGGTATCTCGGTTTCAAAGACACGACCGGAGATAATTAGTGGCTCGGTGGATGCAGTAAAGAATCTAAATCCAGATGTTGGTGTTCTCTGTGGTGCTGGGATTTCAACCGGAGAGGATGTGAAGAAGGCCATAGAGCTTGGAGCATGTGGGGTACTCCTTGCCTCTGGAGTTATAAAGGCAAAGAACCCAAGAGCTGTTCTTATGGATCTGGTTAGCGGGTTGGGATGAATTCTTCAATTATCCAACCTTCAGTTTCGTTTGCTCCTCCTTTATTGGATATTCTCCGTTAAGGCATGCGAGGCATAAATTCTTTTTGGGAATTCCAATCGCTTTTATTAAGCCCTCAAGACTCGTATAAGCAAGGGAATCAGCGCCAATCTCCTCACATATCTCCTTAACTGATTTTCGAGCCGCTATAAATTCATCCTCTCTTTGCATGTCAATTCCATAGAAACACGGGTGCTTCACTGGAGGACAGGATATCCTCACATGAACCTCCTTTGCCCCTGCCCTCCTCAGGAGATTTATCAGATTTCTTATCGTCGTTCCCCTGACTATTGAATCATCTACAAGAATTATCTTCTTACCCTTTATCTCGCTCTTTATCGGATTGAGCTTTAGCTTAACTCCCTGCTCTCTCTCCTTCTGCTCTGGCATTATAAATGTCCTCCCCAGATAACGGTTCTTCATCAGGCTCTCTCCATAGGGAATTTTTGACTCCTCAGCATAACCGATTGCAGTTGTAATGCCAGAATCAGGAACCGCAGTGATGATGTCTGCATCTACAGGCGCCTCTCTGTATAGTATTCTGCCAAGATTCTTTCTGACATCATAAACATTAATTCCATTCAGGAGAGAGTCAGCCCTTGCAAAATATACATACTCAAATACACAATGGGATATACTCTCCTTACCAATAGAGTATGATTTCACTTCATTCCCTATGACGAGAATCTCTCCTGGTCTTATATCCCTCAGGACAGGTATACCAATCGTGTCAAGAGCGCAGCTCTCTGAAGCTACGACATAGCTATCCCTTGACTTCCCGAGAACCAGAGGATGAATCGCCCATGGATCCCTTATGGCTATAATCTCCTCGTCCTTTAGGATGACGAGACAGTATGCACCTCTAAGCTGCTTTATCGCCTTCCTCAACCCTTCCATAAACCCTTCGCTCTTTAGATGCTCCTGCACTATAAGCTGAGCTATGATCTCGGTATCTGTAGTCGTAGTAAAAACGCTGCCCTTCTTCTCTAATTCATCTCTCAACTCCCTGGAATTTATCAGATTTCCATTGTGGGCGATAGCAAAACTTCCCCTTGCATAGTTTATTAGCAAGGGTTGGGCGTTCTCTATTCCTGACTCACCGGTTGTTGAATACCTGACATGACCAATCCCCGAGTTTCCTTCAAGATAAACGTTTTTGAAGACCTCGGAAACGAGGCCCATATCTCTATGTAGTTTGATCCTGTCATCCCGGGTTGCAATCCCTGCAGATTCCTGACCACGGTGCTGCATGGAATAAAGACCAAGATATATCTTATCAAAAACTGCAGAATCTGCTTTTATACCAAAGACCGCACACTCATGACGGGGCTTCATAATATATAAAGATATCCTATCAAAAGTTTAATAATTGCTGTGGATATAAAAAAAAACAAGGATGGGATATGCATAGATAACTTTAAGGCTTCTGGTTTGAAGATAGGTAATCAGGGGGTTGCCCTTATCGTAAACGACGATCTATGTAAAAGTGTGGGGGTATTTACCAGAAATAATGTCAAAGCTGCCCATATCTTACTGGATAGAAAGAAATTGGAAAGTGGAATTCAGGCAATCATAGTGAATTCTGGAAACGCCAACTGCTGCACTAAAAATGCTCTGAATGACGCCGAAAAAATGTGCGAGATAGCAGCAGAGGAATTGGGTATGGACCCGGATAATGTTGCTGTTGCCTCTACAGGGATTATCGGAAAGGAACTGGATATTGAGGTTATCGGAAAACTAATCAGGGAGGCAGGTAAGAATCTCTCAGAGGCGGGAAGCCATCTTGCAGCAGAGGCAATCATGACCACCGATACCCTCCCAAAGGAAATATCTCTTGAATTCAAGGGTATAAAAATAGGTGGAATAGCAAAGGGTGCAGGAATGATTGCTCCGAATATGGCAACGATGCTTTGCTTTCTCACAACAAACGCCAATCTTGGCAGAGAAGAACTGCAGGATGCTCTTGCAAAGAGTATTGAGAATAGTTTTAACATGCTTTCCATTGATGGAGACATGAGCACCAACGATACTGTTCTGTTGCTCAGCAATGAGAGTTTTGACTGCAAAGCAGAGGATTTTGAAGTAGTGTTGGATTATGCCACAATGGTTCTGGCGAAGATGCTTGCAAAGGACGGCGAGTCTTCAACAAAATTTATTGAGGTGGAGGTTTCTGGCGCTGTTGATAACGAAACCGCGAGAAGGGGCGCTAAAGCAGTCGTATCATCAAATCTCGTAAAGGCAGCCGTTTATGGGGAGAACCCAAACTGGGGCAGAATTGTGTCTTCTCTTGGCTCAGTCATGGAACTGAATTTTGAAAAGACAGATATAGAATTCCAATCAGAGAGAGGCAAAGCAGTGGCTGTGAAGCGGGGTAAGGTAAATGATTTAAAGAAGGTGGAGAAGATTCTCAAGGGCAAGGAAATAAGAATTCTCGTTGATCTCAATTCAGGCAAGGCCCGTGCCACTGCATTTGGTTGCGACCTTACACCCAGATATGTAAAGCTTAATGCAGAGTACAACTAGAGTCTTGGGGAGGCAACCAGCACTATCCAAAAGGGGAGAGGTCTACTTCTCCCCCTGATAGCTCTGCCACTTACTTTCCAGATCCGGGTCCTGAAGTGTGTCCATTATGTACCTGGCATATTCTTCTCCGGTTGCACCATCGGAGCGACCGGTCACCCTGAACTTCATCTCGTACTGGCCACATATCTCAAGGGCCATGTCCAGTCTCCTGGATTGCTCGATGTAGCCAATGTGGTTCAGAAGCATTGAACCTGCCTTGATGATGCTGGATGGGTCGGCGTACTGTGCCCGGCCCTCCTCAACCATTCGTGGAGCAGAGCCGTGAATTGCCTCAAACATCGCATACCTCTTCCCGATGTTTGCTCCCCCTGCCGTCCCAACTCCACCCTGCAGCTGGGCTGCCTCATCGGTCAGAATGTCACCATAAAGATTCGGCATCACAACAACCCTGAACTGACTCGCCCTCGCTGGGTCTATCAGCTTTGCAGTCATAATGTCGATAAACCAGTCATCCCACTCAATACCTGGGTATTCCTTCGCAACATCCTCTGCAATCTGAAGGAACTTTCCGTCTGTGGTTTTTATAACGTTTGCCTTAGTTACTACCGTTACCCTATTAATATTGTTCTTCTTCGCGTAGTCGAATGCAAGACGGATAATCCTATCAGAACCCTGTGTCGTAATCACCTTGAAGTCCACTGCAAGATCATCAGTCACGTTTACACCCTGGCTTCCAAGGACGTATGCCCCCTCTGTATTCTCCCTGAAGAACATCCAGTCTATGTTCTTCTCTGGCACCTTGACTGGCCTGATGTTTGCAAATAGGTCAAGATGTTTTCTCATAGAAACGTTGGCACTCTCAATATTGGGCCATGGATCCCCCTTCTTTGGGGTGGTGGTAGGGCCTTTCAATATCACATGGCAGTTCTTTATCTCCTCAAGAACGTCGTCTGGTATGGACTTCATAACTCTGGCGCGATTATCTATGGTGAGACCCTCTATCACCCTGAATTCGATTTTTCCATTTTCCACTTCATCCCTGAGCAGGAACTCCAAAATCCTGTGGGCATGTTCACAAATCATTGGACCGATGCCATCACCCCCTACAACACCGATTATAATCGGTTTCAGTGATTTGTAATCTATCCAGTCATCCCCGGACTTCATCCTCTCAACCCTTTCAAGCTGTTCCTTAAGGATATTTCCAAAATGTTCCTTTGCCTTTTCAATATACTCATCCATCCCTTTTCACCTCGTCTGGTTTATCAGGCATCGCATATAATATATCATCCCATGGATGCCGGTACAGGCCTGCCTTCTGCCGTTTCTGGTCTATGATATGACCTATGAAGCCGATGCTCCTCCCTACCACGAACAATGCATTGAGGATGCCAAGATCTACGAATTCACGCACCTCCTCTCTGCTGTAGCCGATGCTCCTCAGCATGTCGCAAAATGAAACACCTATACAACCATCAACATTAAGTATCAGATTGTTCCTTTTTGCGGTTGTAAGCTTCTCAACATCCAGTGCATAGTCCAGAGTTTCTGTTATGGGAAAATTCTTTTTTACATATTTCTTCAATATCTCGACCCTTACATCAGGATTTGTAACTGATTTAATTCTGTGCCCTATCCCCTGAATGTTTATGTTCTTATCTTTCATGTCCTTTACCATGAAGGCGGGATCTGAGCCCTGGTACAGGTAGGTTGTGAAATGGTCTGCCGATCCCTGAACGGCGCCTCCGAATCTTGGCCCAATTGTCAGCAGACCGCTTGCAAGGGAGGAAACAAGGTCCTTTCCTGCTCTGGCAGCAACAATCGCATTGTGTGCCCCTGAAACAGCGGGACCGTGGTCCGCTGTAACGAGAACGACCATCTCAATGAATTCAGTCGCCCATTTTGGAAGCTTCTTCTTAAACCATAACAGGCCAATGACACCTCCAAGCCCCCATCCCTCCTCAAAAATCCTGCTAATGGGAATTCCACAATATCGAAGCTCTTCTCCCCGGTCATCAGATATCGTGCTGACAAACTGTGTCGGCTTTCTGATGATTCCTTCTTTAAGGGCAACAGCGTAATCGATCGGTATTTTAGGTGGCTCTACATCGGGCAGTGGTGTGTGCTTCCCTGATCTCACAAGCATGTCGAATGTTTCCTTGATTCTCTTGTCAAAGTCATCAAACGTATCTGGAACAATAACTCCAACCCCCTTCAGAGCCTTATTTTTTGCGTCGGCAGTCTCTTTCTCCGCCCCTGCTCTTGCCCCTGCGTGACCAAACTGAATATCTGCCGGAAATACCTTTGAACAGGTTCCAATGCACCATGCAACGAGTGGTTTCTTGATCTTCCCTTCCTTCACCGCTTCTATCACATCATACTCATCAGTTCCTCCAACCTCGCCAAGCATGACCATCATCTTAATCCTGGGGTTCTTTTCATATCTCAAGAGATGGTCAAGAAATGTTGAGCCGGGATAACGGTCGCCACCTATTGCAATTCCTTCGTATACCCCATCGGTATTATTTGCAATGATGTTATTCAACTCATTAGAGAGTCCGCCAGATTTTGAAACATACGCTACGCTCCCCGGTCGATAGAGCTTTGAGGCAATGATGTTGTCCAGCATCCCTGCTGTGTTTCCTATTTTGAATCCCCCTGCAACTATGCCACCGACTGTTGCGGGGCCGATAATCCATTTGTTCCTGTCCTTGGCTATCTTAATCAGCTCCTTTGTCCTGTGCTCCGGAACCCCTTCAGCAATGATTGCAACAGTGCGGATTGTTTCAGATTCCAATGCTTCCTTTGTGCTTGGATACGCAGAGCGCATTGATGCAAAATTTACCATCACATCGGCATCGGGATGTTTTTTTGTCGCCTGTTCAAGTGTTTTATACATGGGCACTTGGATCTCCTTCGTTCCCCAGAAACACTTATGAAGACCGTCGCGAGTTGGATTGACAATAGCCACGACAGAGGGATCCTTTCTTCGGCATATGTAGTCAAAGTCAAGCATCCGCTGGACGGCATTCTGTTGATAGCCAAAAACAATTGCCTTGGTATCTTTGTCCATTAAGACATAATCCGGTTTCTTTTTCGCCTTTATTGCCATTTAACTTCCCTCAAGTGCCATATTAACGATTCTGGTCATATGGGTCTCGGGTCCATAAACCTCAATTGGAACCCCTAACTCCTCACCGAGTTTCTTCATATTCTTCAATCCCTCCCGATAGTTTGGTCCCCCTCGCCGCACGTAAATCTTTACACCGACTTTTTTCAGTTTCTCCTTATACTCTCGCAACGCCATTATGATACCTTTGAATGTTTTTGCCACATCGGTGAAATTTGCAATCCCTCCTCCAATCAACAGAAACTTTGGGCGGCCTTTTATATCCCTCTCCCTTGTCATTAAATCAATAACTGTCTTTGCATATTCATATGTTTCGTCAGTTGATGGGTTCCCGCTGTACTCCCCATAGTTCGCAAGCTCATCACTGTAACCTAGGTCAACTATGGTATCTGCATAGATAACGCTGCTTCCTCCGCCCGCGACCATCGTCCAGATCCTACCTTTGGGGTTCAGAATCGTTAGTTTCAGGGAGGCGCCGCTCTTTGCATCCATCTTCTTTATGTAGGCCTCCTCCTTAGATATATTCCTCCCAAAGGGGGCGGGGAATCTGATGTCCCCCCATTTACTACCAAATTCAAAAACGGCGGTGTCGTCGAGCCTTGCTACTAGATCCAGAGGGACGATATCCTTACCGGAGATTACAAAGGGGTTAATCTCCAGATAGGCATAGCCCAGGTTCCGATAGAACCTAAACAGGCCCCTGATGAAGTCGGCAAGCACCCTTTTATTTTCATTGGGAGTGTCCTTTGGAAGTTTGTCTTCAATATTTATCTTATCGATGTCTTCCATCACCCCTACATTAATCTCAGCAACAGTATCCCATACGGATTCTATATCAACACCCCCATGGTTTGAGAAGTATATCGTGTCGCCCTCTCTTACACTCTTGATAGCGATGTAGAATTCTTTGTCGTGTGGGATGTAGGGCTCTATAATAAAGTGGGTAAGTGTGCCGGTCACCCCTCCAATAGTGGTCTTCTTATTCATTCTCTCGGCAATCCACTCCTTTGCCTCTTCAAAGCTTACGTTTGCCGCAATCAGGCCATGCTTGCCCCGCTTACCAAAAAGTTGATCGGGCTTGACCACCAGTTTCTCTTTTTTAAGCCAGGAATACTCATTGGGTAAATCGTCTAATTTAGTTTCCGGGTCAACCAGAACAATCCTTCCAGGGAAGGAGAGATCCTTGCTGATATACTCCCCCCAGTATCTCGCAAGCATCTTCTTGCCATCAAATTCCCTTATGCCTCTCTGTGCCATTTTTATCCTCCCTGCTGTTTCATGTATGCGAGCGTTCCTCCCGCGAGAAGGATTTGCTTCTCCCTGTCCGAGAGGTTGTAATCGACCTCAAACTCCGTCCCCTTTGATTTGTTCCTCACTATTAATGAGCCGCCATCCTGTATGATTTTTTTGATATCTGGTATCTCTAACTCGTCACCCTGCTCTATGTCCTCATAGTCCTTTTTATTCTTGAATAACAAAGGCACTATGCCAAAGTTTATGAGGTTGGCGTTGTGGATTCTCTCTATGGACATTGCAATTACTGCCTTTACCCCCACGAACATCGGGCATAAAGCTGCGTGTTCTCTTGATGAGCCCTGACCGTAGCTCAGTCCAGCGACTATTATGTTGTGCTTTCCGCTATCCCTTATCTCGATGGCTCTCTTGTAGAATTCAGGGTCCACGATCTCGAACAGAAATTCCGAATACTTGGGGACATTGGAGCGGTACTTCATCTTGGATCCTGCGGGAATTATGTGGTCTGTGGTTATCTTATCTCCAACCTTTATCGTGACCTTTCCGTCTATTGTCTCGGCAAGGGGCTCGCTTTGTGGCGGCTCCCCGATGTTTGGACCCCTGTAGATCTCCACATTGCCCTTCACATACCCCGGAAAGATGAACATATTATCATTGATGTAAAATTTTTCTGGCATCTTGATATCAGGATATTCAATACCCATGTTTTCGAGGCCTCTTGGATCTGTTATTTTGCCAGTGATAACGGCAGCAGCAGCAGTTTCAGGGCTTACAAGGTATACGTTTGCACTCTTTGTTCCAGAACGGCCAAGAAAATTGCGGTTGCTCGTCCTGAGCGATACTGCGTCTGTTCCCGGCGATTGACTGTTTCCTATACAAAAACCGCAGGCGGATTCGGCTATTCTTGCCCCCGCAGATATTAGTTTACTTAGTGCCCCTTCCCGGGAAATGTTCTCCAACACCTGCCTTGATCCCGGGGCAACAACGAAACTGACATTTGGGTGGGTCGTCCTTCCATCCAATATGTGGGCAACAGTCATCAGATCCTTATATGATGAATTGGTGCAACTCCCTATACACACCTGATCAACCTCTATATCCTTAAGATTGCTGATCTTCTCGATGTTACCTGGACTATGTGGCGTTGCTGCAAGGGGTTCTATCTCGTCCAGATTGATGTCGATTGTCTTGTAGTATTCTGCTCCTTCATCAGCATTGAGTTCCATCCAATCACCTTCCCTTCCCTGGGACCTCAGAAACTTCCGAGTTATTTCATCGCTTGGAAATATCGAGGTTGTGACCCCACACTCGGCTCCCATATTGGTTATAGTTGCTCTTTCAGGGACGGAAAGACTCTTGACCCCATCCCCTCCATACTCAAAAACGCAGCCGACGTTTCCCTTGGTGGTGAAGATATCAAGCATCTTCAGGACGACATCCTTTGCAGCGACCCATGGCTTCAACTTTCCATGAAGATTAATTCGTATAACTTTCGGAACGGTTAAATAGAAGGGTCCACCAGCCATTGCAACGGCGACATCAAGGCCACCAGATCCGATGGCAATCATACCTATTCCTCCCCCTGTCGGGGTATGGGAATCACTTCCTAAGAGGGTCTTGCCCGGCTTACCGAACCTCTCAAGATGCACCTGATGGCAGATTCCATTACCAGCTCGGGAATAAACAATCCCATATTTCGCAGCTATGGTCTGCAGGTATCTATGGTCATCAGCGTTTTCAAAACCAATCTGGACTGTATTATGATCAACATAACTGACAGATAATTCCGCCTTTGTCCTGGGAATACCCATTGCCTCAAACTGCAGATAGGCCATTGTTCCAGTCGCATCCTGTGTAAGGGTCTGGTCTATCCGTATACCAATCTCCTTGTCGGGTTCATATTCTCCATCTACGAGGTGCCCCTCCAGAATCTTCTGAACGATGCTTTTTGGCATTGTAACCTCCAGATTCTTCGATAATCTTAGGGTATTGGGAAGTTTAACTTAAAAAATGAAAATTACAAATAGGGTTTATTCTCCATCCCCAAAACCTTTATTCACCTCAAATTCAATGAATTTACTTCCTCCCCCCCTTTTTTTTCTTTCTATTCTGTCTCCTCTGGATTTCATGCATCTTCAGTATGTGGGGTTGAGGCTCGGCCTTAGAGATGAATTTCTCAAACTCTACATCAAATTTCTTAACCCCTCTGTTCCTCAAAACCTCCCTTGCAAGAATCCAGTATATCAAAGCCAAAGAATTCTTCCCTTTGTTATTGGAGGGAATTATAAGATCTATGTTCTTGATCCTTGTGTTTGTATCGCATATCGCCACGACAGGTATTCCCATCAGTCTTGCCTCCTTTATAGCCTGCTGGTCTGAGCTAGGGTCGGTGACAAGAAGGAGCTTTGGTTCAATGTAATCCCCTATATTCGGGTTTGTTAGTGTCCCGGAGACGAACCGTTTATTCACCGCATTGCAGCCGGTATACTTTGCAAATTCCATACTTGGTTTCCTGCCATAAATCCTGTTGGATACGACAAGAACCTCGTCAGGTTTATATCTGGAGATAAATCGCGCTGCAATCATGAGTCTTTCGTCTATCTTCTTTACGTCAAAAACAGAAAGCTTATCAGGTCTTACCTTGTAGATGAATTCATTCATATCGGCAACCTTATACCTCAGACCAATGTGCACTCCATTCAGAAGATAGTCGTCCAGCGGAACAAGCAGATCCTCACTCTCTGATTCTGTTACCCCTATATCATCATCCACCATTTTGTTCCTCTCTTCTTCTCACCGTTAATGGTAGGGCGTCCTTTTCAAACTCCAACCTGGCGATGTCCTGTGGTCTTGTCACCCCTTTAGGAATCTTTATCAAAATCGGGGCGCCCATTTTTATCTGCAGTGCTCTTGCACCAAGTATCCTTGCGATCTCATATTTTGTATATTCCATTTTTTGTTGGATTGCCTGATAATCTATCTTCTGGATATAATAGCCATAAATTCCTTAATTATCCTCAATACTTCTTATAGGGCATTATATCATCTATAATCTCTGAATGGGAGAGGAACATCCTTCTACAGCAGTACCTCTCATAACCCAGAGAGTCTAAAACCTTCTTTGGGTCTTCTCCCCTCTTTGTTCTTTTGTCATACTCCTCCCAGTCCTGCGCAATCGGCTTTCCGCATGTAAAGCATCTTATTGGAATTATCATCTTATCTTATCTATATGATTTTTGTCTTTTATGTCTCGGACCTTTTCTGCTCTGCGAGGGTTTATGGGGCTCTGTCTGCCTGTGATCCCCCGCAATGAGAGTCCGGTCATGCTCAGTATAGGTGTGAAGCAAATTATCGCTCTCTGTGAATTCAACAAGGCCTCTGGCTATTGAGGATGAGATTGCCTCCGCCTGACCAAAAATTCCTCCACCATGAGAATTCACCGCGATATCAACCTTCCTTAGATCGACATAATCAGAGGCTATCATTAATGCCTCCTGAATCTTAAGCTTTGCGAGTTCAGGTTGATGGTTTTCAAGAGGGATTGAATTTATCTTTACCTTCCCCTTTCCCTCCTTGATTGTTGCTCTTGCGATCGCTGTCTTCCTCTTTCCAGACCTGTGTGTTACCTTTACCATCCTATACCCTACCTCCTATGGCCTCGCATATCTTCTCAACAGTCATATACCTGCCATGAATCGTATCTGTCATGTCCGGAGAATGAATATTTGTCTTGTTGAGATCTATGTTGTGCCTTCTCCTTATTTCATCCTTTGGGATTCCGGAATAAACTGTAATCCTCTTGAAAGCCTCCCTGCCTCTTGTCTTTTTGTATGGAAGCATGCCCCTTATCTTCTTTCTCACAAAACGGTCCGGTTTCTTATAATGGAACGGTCCTCTCAGAGGGGAGGCTTTGTTCCTTCTGTGAAACTTATTAAGTTCGCTCTGGATTATGAGGTCCCTCTTTCCGCTAACTATAGCCTTCTCTGCATTCACCACAATGACATCTTCGCCCAAAAGGGCACTCTTTGCTACAAATGATGAAAGCCTCCCCAAAACCTCTCCTTCTGCGTTTATAATCATCTTAACCGATTATCTTTATCTTTGAACCTTTCGGATTCTTTTTGATTAAATCTTGAATGGACATTGTATTCCCGCCAGACTTCTCTATCTTCTCCTTTGCTCCCTTCGTGAGTTTGAATGCCGCTACGTCCACCCTGTGGTCTAAATTTCCATCACCCAGCAACTTTCCCGGAACTATTGCCGTTTCATTGTTCGAGGTGTACCTGTTCAGCCTCCGGATGTTGACCTCCCTCCTATTTTTTCTGGATCTGGATAGCTCCCTGGCTATAGATCTCCATATCTCTGTCTTATTCTCCTTTGAAGCTTTCTTTAAATCCTCTATCAACCCAATCCTTCCCGGATCTTCATACTCAAATGTTCTAGGCATCTTCTGTTGAATTCTCCCTCTGAATTCCAGAACCGCAAAATCGGTTCACGCTTTGGCGCACATCAGCCCTTCAGGGTTGAGTGCACCGTGAATTCCCCGGCTAATCGCAGAGGAATTCAACCTGAACTGCTCCGCTTCGCTCCGCATCGGTTCACACTCCGGGGGGTTCAGCGCAGTTGAACCCCTCGAATTTTTTCCTTTCCGTCAACGCTTTCTTTCTCAAAGAAAGGGTTGCGGGGGACGAGGTTCGAACTCGCGTAGGCCTGCGCCACACGGCCCTCAACCGTGCCCCTTTAGCCCACGAGGCCCAGGGTGGTGATTATAAGGGGGTTGAGCTTCGTGTTTGACCGGACTCGGGCACCCCCGCATATCGATTTATATTCCTATCTTAACGTTGATTTCAACTCCTTGATTTCATGCTGAACGACCTCAAATGATTTTTCTATCATCTTCTGGACATCCAGCTGGCCGAATGACTCGACAAAAAAGTCTATAGAGCCGTCTTCCCTTACATTGTATGATGCTAGACCGCCCTGCCACTTCATATGCTCCTTTCCGGTCCCTATTTTTGCTTTCGCTTCCAGCTTCACGCTCTGTTTCTCTGTTAGTTTTGTAATCGGGATGTTGTCATATACAGCTATGCTTTCTAGTTTTATGGATTTCCCCTTTATTTTCATTTCCTTAACCTTTATTTCCCCAGAGTAAACCGTTCCGGGACCATCTGACTCCAAGCTTAATTCTATTGTCTCTGGCCCAGCAAAATCAGTCTTCAGGGGAATCAAACCGAGTCTGTGCGCCAGAACCTCGTCGTTAAGGGCCGATGAATTATCATAGAACGTGACCTCCTCAATAGCCATCATCGGTATCCTTGATATCAGTGCCCTTCTCAGAGCGTTTGCCATTGCGACATCAATTCCCCTTATGTTAAATTCAAGCCTGTTGTCATATTCTTTGATGATTTTTATTTTCATTTTAGTCTAAACCCTCCTCCCTCTCCTTCCCCCTTTAGGGGTACATCCTCCATGGGGGATCGGGGTTACATCCTCTATTCTGCCTATTGCAATGCCACTCCTTGAGATTGATCTTATTGCGGCCTGTGCCCCCTTTCCAATATACTTCGGACCATTATGCCCGCCAGGTGCCCTTACCTGTATATGTAGCCCTGTTATACCCTTCTCCTTTATCTCATCAGCAATTCGCATCGCGGCCTGCATCGCGGCATAAGGCGAGGATTCCTCCCTTTGCGACTTCACTACCTGCCCGCCTGATTTTATGCTTATAGTTTCTGCCCCAGTTATATCAGTAACGTGTAGGATTGTATTGTTCTTTGATGAATATATGTGGAGAACTCCCCAGAATCTATTATCTTTTTTTCTACCCTTCAATTGTGTGGATTCTGATCTTTCTTCTGTCCTCTTTCCGATATTCTCCTTTGTTTCTACCTTACCCTTGAAATCCTCTACCTTCTTTTCGGGCTTTGCCTCTACCTTTTCTCCATTCACTTCCTCAACCTTCCCCTGCTCTGGTTCAGTCTTCTCTTCCTCCTTTGCTTCCGTTTCAGTCTTTTCTGCCTTCGCCACCCTCCTTTGCTTCCTCCTTTTTAGTCTCCTGTGATTTTGATTTCCTCCTTACCTTCTCTCCTCCGGGTTTTTCATCCCCTTTAGGCTCCTTCCCCTTCTTCTCTTTCTCAGGTTCTTTTGATTCTGTATTGGGCTCTTCTATTTTTTCCTCTTTTGCTCCCTTCTCTGACTCTGGTTTTCCTCCGAGCTTGATAACCCTCATACCCTTCTTGAGCCTTATACCTTCCTCCTCACTCTTTGATACAGTATAGCCTGGAATGTTAACGATTCTGTTTCCAACAATCACATGGTTGTGGGTTATGAGCTGCCTCGCCTCTTTCATGGTTTTTGCAATACCTCTTGAGTATACCTGGCTCTGCAGCCGCCGAGCCAGGAGGTCATCAGCCTTTATTGTAAGAAGGTCCTCAATGCTTGGATTCTCATAAATTCCCAATTTTTTTAGTTTGTTAAAAAATCCCATCTTCTCCTTCATAATTTCCTCCCCTGAAGATGCAAGAAGGTTTCGTGCCTGCTGCCTGAATCTCCTTATCCTTGACTTCACCCTCCAGACCTCCTTTCTGTTCTTAAGGCCGTATTTCTTGCAGAGTTCCTTTTCCTCAGTTATCCTTTCAGACTTCCATGGGTGTGTCGGTCTTTCATACTTCCTTCTCTGTTTTCTGGGGGCACCCATTATTTCTTACCTCCATCTTTATTCTTTGTCTGTGGCTGTGCCTTCTTTCTGCTGACTCCCATTGTTGCTCCCTTCCTGAATGAGGTCCTTGTTCTCTGACCTCTTACAGGAAGACCAAGGGCGTGTCTTATCCCAATATATGACTTGAGTTTCTTCTGGAGGTTTATGTCCTCCCTGTGCGTTAATTCCAAATCAGGGCCCACGACGTGCATATTCTTGCCAGAATATGGATCCCTCTGCCGGTTTACTATCCATCCAGGAGCACTATTTTGTAAATTCTTGACTGCATTCTCAATCCTCTCTATTTCCTTGTCCGTGAGGCTCCCAATCTTCGTCTTTTTATCGATACTCAACTCTTTTGTGATTACCTCTGAGATGTGCTGTCCTATGCCCTTTATATTCATCAATGCCCTTTGAATGTCAAGGTTTCCATCAATGATAACTCTCAAAACCCTTACCCTGTGCCTGAATCCGTCTTTAACCTTATTGGGATATCCCATCTTATCGGGCTTTCCCTTCCGAGCCCCCTTCCCCCTCTCAGGTTTTGACTCTACTCCCTCCGTCTTCTTTTCTCCAGTCCCCTTCTGCCCTTCGTCTTTCTCTTCAGTCATTCTCAAAATGAGGTTGTAAGTTATGTGATTTAATATTTATAAGCCCTCAGGCGGAGATATGGCTATAGCTTGTGTAGTTTTTTCATATCACCCCGACCATATAAGCGGCTCGGCAACACCTGAATACTCATTGTTGAATTCCCCTGCTTTTTGCTGAGGAATTTCACCTCCATTGGTGACAGTTCGCCGAGGTTGAGATTCGAACTCAAGTGTCCCCAAAGGGACACGGGCTCTCAAGGCCCGCGCGTTGATCCAGGCTCCGCCACCTCGGCATAATGAATGAATATCGGGCATTAATCTTGACCGAATCATTTATCCTAATATGGTTCACACCTTTATGAGCAACACCTATGAATCCAATTGTTATGTGATAGCTGACGATAGAGAAGGAGTAATGATTGATGCGGAAATAAGCCCCCTTCACCACATTGGAAAAATTGCTAAGATAAATATTGAAATCAAGCTTTTAATAAACACCCACTGCCATTATGACCATGTTGCAGGCAACCACATGATGGTGGAGAAGACCAATGCAAGGGTTGGATTGCGTAAACTACCCCTCCCTATCGGAAGGGGCTTTCCATAGGAGTTGAATCAAGATGCACAGCATTAAAACCCAAACCATCATTGGAACGCAAAGATAGGTTTACCGGCTATCCGATCGTTGGAAAACTGGCAGAACCGCTTCAACGGTTGATATATCGCCTTCAACACTAAAAAGGATGTTAAAGGGGTAATCCTCCCCACCCTTTTGGAAGGGGGTCTCCTTGCCCCCAGATAAGATGAAATCAAAACAGATAGCACAGGAATCTGTGCGTGATATGGGAAACGAAAGGATGTTGACCACGGGAAAGGTGATTGAGATCTTGAGAAAGGAGCTTCCCTCTTTAGGTTCTACGTATGGTGTCAAGAGAATGGCCTTATTTGGTTCCTTTGCAAAGGAAGTCCAGAGAGAAGATAGCGATATAGATGTTTTAGTAGAGTTTGAAAAACCAATAGGTTTTAGGTTTATGGATTTTGCGGAATATGTCGAAAAACAAGTAGGCAGAAAGGTAGATATCTTAACTCCTGAGGGCATAAAGGCTATAAGGATTAAACAGGTTGCCGAGGATATTGAGAGGGGTGCAGTCTATGTCTAAAAGAGGGGATATAGAGTTTCTTAGCGATATTTTGGGTAAAGAAAGAATAAAATCTAGTCGAGAGGATCGAGGATGCTATTGAGAGATTAAAATGATGAAAAAAAGAAAATCAGACCACATAAAAATATGCCTCAATGAAGATGTGGAGGCGGGAAGCACGGGGTTTGATGAAGTGAGGCTGGAGCATAAGGCACTCCCTGAGGTGGACTTTGACAAAATCTCAATGGATATTGAATTTCTGGGGAAAAGGATGGAATTCCCGGTTATCATTGAGGGAATTACTGGCGGAACGAAACAGGCAGGAAAGATCAACAGGGACCTGGCTAAAATTTCGCAGGAGTTTGGAATCGGGTTCGGAGTCGGAAGCCAGCGAATTGCGATAGAGGACGAGGCGATGGGATCTACCTACATGGTGAGAGATGTCGCCCCGGACATACTGCTCATAGCGAACCTCGGGGCGATCCAGCTCAACTACGGATACGGGCTGTCTGAGTGCAGGGATGCAGTCAGGATGATTGATGCAGATGCCCTTGCCCTGCACCTCAATCCCTTGCAGGAAGCGATCCAGCCTGAAGGAGAGAGGAACTTCTCAGGTCTTATCAAAAAGGTGAATGATATCTCCTCAAAGCTAGACAAACCGGTGATTGCAAAGGAGATCGGGTCCGGAATCTCCAGGGATATTGCAGCTCAACTCAGGGTAGATGCAATAGATGTTGGATGTTCTGGTGGAACATCATGGAGCCTTGTGGAAGGATACAGAGCCAATAAGGAGAAGATAGGTAAAATCTTTGCCGGGTGGGGAATTCCCACGGCTGACTGCATAAGGGAATTATCGGACATCAATATGCCGCTCATAGGATCGGGGGGCATAAGGAACGGGTTGGACGCTGCAAAGGCAATCGCCCTTGGAGCTACCTGCGTCGGGATGGCACTCCCCATCCTGAAAGCATACTCTGCAAATGGGACAAAGGGGGTCAGGAAATTCCTTAACGAATTCCTCACTGAGTTAAAAACAGCGATGTTTCTTACAGGTTCCAATGCTGTTGGTGATCTCAGAGGCAGGGTAAGGAGATGAGATTATTTGATAGATTCTTTGGAAAGGAAGACAGGTCATCTGTCAGGATAAAAAAGGTTAGATTCTCCGAACTTAATGACTGGCTGCGGGGAAGGATAGAGGAGGAAGGACGGAAAAGCTACAGGGATGCCGGACCAATTGTTGATGAGATTTTAGCCTCAGTTGAGAGGATAAAGGAATGTGCAGACAGGATTGAAAGGAGCGATTGCCCGAATAGCATCCCGAAGAGAGCAAGGAAGATAGTTCTTATATCAAAACCCGACTTTGTCAGGCGAATTCACGATTCTCTCATGGGTATTGAGAATTCTAGCAGGGAAAATATTGAAGAATTCCACCGCAATCTCATGCCCCCTATTATCAGCATAGGGAGGGCAATAGACAGCCAGGGCAGATACCTGTCGGTAGCGTTCGGCGACATAATCCAGGACATAACCAAAGAATTGAAATTCGTTGTCGCGAAGGGAACGGAGCTGAAGGGCTTTATCCCGAAGAACAGGATTTATGAGGTCGTATCTGCCAGTATCATAGGCCTTGAGAAAGAGGCCGAAAGGATGAGAGAGATTGATCTCAGGGAAAAAGAGATTAGAAAGGAGATAAAAAAGACCATGGAGAAGAGGGAAAAACTGATGCAGAGCTACAGAAATTTTCAGCACAGCCCGGAGTTCAGGGAATTTCACTCCCTACAAACCAGGCTGAACGAACTTGATGAGAGAAAGAAGGAGGTTGAGTCAGGGATTTACAGCTACCTCTCGCCGATGAAGAGGCCACTCAAGAAATTCAAAAGGGAGATGAAGAGGAAAGACATTGATGCCTACATCAAGGATCCTGTACAGGGGTTCATATCAGGGGGCACGGACATTGGTTCCATCATTATGGATATAAAGAAGGCAATTAACTCAGGGAAACTCAGAATAAAGAAGAGCGAACTTGGGAAGATAGCGAGGGTTGAAAAGAACATCGGGGAGATTATGAGGCTGAGAGAGCTCCACGCATCAATTGAATCAGAGATAGCAGGGGTATCCAGGAAGCTTGCATCCTTCAGGAAAATCGGAAGGGGCAGGGAGTTGGCAGGGGAGATAGAGTATCTCAGCACAAAACTGAACGAGCTTAAAAGGGAGCCTGAGAAGCTAAAACGGAAAAAATCCCAGATTAAGGAAAGAATCTCAGTCCTGAAGAATTCAATTGAGAATTCACTGCGTGAATCCAGGCATAAGGTAGAGGTGGAATGGGACATCAGGTAACGGAAATGTGCAAATATTTAAGCATAACCACCAAATCTTAATTAGGGATGAATATTGAGGAGGATAGGTTAAAACGATATAGGGATAAGATAGAAGTGATATTAAACAGAATTGCTGAAATTCGGGAATGGAGCGGCATAAGCACTAAAGATTTTATTAATGACGAGTGAACAAAACTTGCAACCTACAAGGCTTTTCAGGAGTTGTGGAGGCTTCCTAGATATAACAGCAATGTTATGTAAGGACCTGAAGATAATTCCAAAGGACGATTATACAAACATAGAAGACATAGAGAGATGAAGGCAGAATATTCCAGAAAGATATAGAAAAGGCTTTAATGGGGTGCAACGGCTTGAGGAATAGGCTCGTTCACCACTACAACAGGACAGATGATCTCTTAGCTATAGGGGTATAAAGGGCGTTTTGCCTGACTGGAGAGATTTACAGATATAGCTAAAGAATGGATAAGAAAGAGGTTGGGACAATAAAGGAAAATTTTGAACCCCTGTTCGGGAGGGTTTTGGGGATAGTTATCTATGGTTCTCTGGCAAAGGGGGACTATAGTGAGAGGTCTGACATAGACCTCTGCATAATAGCTCCGGGGGAGGACAATAAGAAACTCTACAGGGAAACCCTTCCCCTGAACTATGACATTCCCCTCAGAAAACTCTGGAGGGATCAGGAGTTAAGACAGAGAATAACCACAAAGGAGGCCCGGTATATATTCAATTAAGATGAATAAACGGTTTGTTTTTATCGGCATAGGAGCAGTGATTCTGGTTCTCCTGCCCGGTTTCGCCATTGCGCAGGCTGAAAAGGCTGATTTGACGAACATACTCACCCGGGCATGGGATTTCATTACCGGCATATGGACTGCTGGTGAAACCGGGGGGAATATTGGAACTCACGAGAATACGGGACCTCTGGAGGGGAGTATAACCAGCCATTCTCGAATAGCCACCCTTGAAGGAGAAACCCATGGAACAGGTGAGTCCGTAACCTTTGAGGTGGCCCCCGTGCAGGAGTATAATATCTCCCTCTACCCCGGATGGAATTTTATCTCTACTCCATATCAGCTCGTAAATGAAACACTTAATTCGTTCCTTGAAAATGTGGACGGAAAGTGGAACCTAATGTGGCTCAAAAGCAAGGAATATTGTGGGGCTCCGTATTATTGCTGGATTCAAAACAAGGCAGGGGTCGCATATAACATAAAGACGATAAGCAATCTTCAGGGTTACTGGATCAACATCAGTCAGAGCGTGGACAAGAATATTACTGCGACAGGCATATACTATTATAAAAAGATTGAGATACCGTTGTATAACTCCACCTACTCAGAGGACTATTGGGATGGATGGAATATGGTGGGCTATCCGAGGGACCATACAGCATCTGTGATGGATGTGCTAAATGCATCGCTGGGCAGTAACTGGACCCTTGTTGAAACATATGAGCGGGGTAATTGGACATACGCAATCGAGGAGGTACCTGCTACATACAGAGATAAAATGTGGACACTTCAGAATATAACTCCTGGAAGAGCATATTATATAAAGATGAAAGAGAATGATGTATTGGTAATCCCGGAAACTACAAAACCATAGTAACAAAATGAGAGACTATATCTACTATATTACCGGAATTTTAATCATTGCAGGGATCTATACCACAACCTCCCAGTTGATGCCCGCATCCTATTATGGGAGTATAACCCGGGAGGGGGTTGGGGCGCCCATAGGTACGGAGATAACGGTATGGATTGATGGAACTGAGATGACCACCTCGAGATATGTATCCAGAACAAAGGGTACATATGGGTATTATCCAGACCCCGGTCTCATAGTTCTACCTGATAATCCAGATACTTCAGAGAAGGACGGCGGGGGAACCGGAGATACCCTTGTGTTCAAGATAAATGGGTTTGGTGCTGACCAGACAGCGGTATGGTACTCAGGCAATATCGATGAGGTTAACCTCACCTGCAACAACTGTGACAACCCACCCACACTGAACGGAAGCGTTAGTCCCGCCACAGGGTATAGGAACACATCATTCACCTTTACGGTGTACTACAGTGATCAGGATAATGACGCCCCCGGCTGGCTGAATGTAGATGTGAGCGGCACCCCATATAACATAACGGGGAATTTCTCAGATGCAACCACGCAGAGTGAATACAAGGACGGGAAGCAGTATTCAGTTCAGGTTTCAGGTATATCCCCCGGCACCCATACCTCCAGATTTAGCGGCTCTGATGGCTTTGTTGCAACCTCAAGCACAGTAATAGACGGTCCGATAGTCTATGACCGCTCCATCATAAACCTCAATGAGGGATGGAACCTGATATCCTTTCCGTTTGAGCCATCTTAATTCGTAAACATCCAGCATTAATCAACATTCAAAAATGAAAGGAAGAAATGTAATCGTTTTGGGTTCAACCATTCTGATAGCTGTGATACTGCTCATTATAGTGTATGCACAACCGGTTATATACCCGAACTTCTGGGGTAAAGTTACGGTTGATGGCTCTCCTGCGTCCAATGCGATAGTGAAGGCGTATGTTGATGTGGATGGCAGTTATGAATACAGGGCACAGACGACAGCGGTTGAGGACAATGGAGAGACATGGTATAGTTTCAATATCCCGGGTACTGCAGCTGATGATGGCAGGAACATAATGTTCAATGTAACCCCCGACGGAGGGACAGATTCATATCTCGGCGGGACAGACACATATACTCTTGGGGACACCACTCTGCTCCATCTTCATGCAAGTACCTCGTCGCAACCTACAGGATGCAATCTTGGGGCAGACTGCAGTGGATGTACCGACTGGGTAACTGCAGATGTGTCACACGCGTCCTGCAGCTCACCTTATGAGGGATGTGTCAGGAAAAACGGGGGGACATATTATGAATGGGCATGCTGCGACGGGATAATAAGCCAGATATCAACCTTTTAGAATGAATTCGGGTAATAGGGGTCAGGGTGCATTTGAATATCTAATGACCTACGGCTGGGCAATTATAGTCATACTGATAATAGGGGCAACCCTCTGGTATCTCGGAGTCTTTGATGTGAGGCAGAAGGTAACCACATTCTCCGGATTCTCAAAGATTAAACCACTTGAGTCCTCTCTCCTGTTAACCCCGGACGGAAACTTCTCAGGGATATTTGTCAATGGTGCAGGATATCCAGTTAATATAACAAATATCACCATAGTCAATCTTGTCGGGCCCCCCCATAAGAAATGCAACATAACAAACGGCACGGGCAATAAAAGGAAGGATGAAATAATCCCTGTTAATGCCAATAAGTGCACATACAGGTTAAGGCAGGTAGGTGACCCATACGTTTTGCAGGTTAATATATCCTACATCGGAAGTGTAGGGGGTACAGACATACCACGTCATGAAAAAGGCGTCATCAGAGGATTTTACGACTTCTATCTACAGATAGTAACAACCTCTGTGACAACGACTACCTCAACATCCACAACATCAACGTCCACAACATCAACATCAACAACATCAACATCCACAACATCAACAACATCAACATCCACAACAAGCATAGCGTCATCGGGCGTTATGATATGCTCAGGCATATATAATTGCGGCGATAGCGACAGTATATGCCCCGGGGATTATGGAGTAACCTGTACAGATCCTGACTGCCCATAGAATTCTCCCCTTTTATGGGGTTATTAGTTTTGATTTGTTGTATGTGATTTATACCTTTTTCTTTGTATGCGGAGTCAGTTTATCTTCCATGCTTTTCCCTCATATTTATATATGTTGAGGTTTAGAGGGTGGCGGATATGTGAGGTTTGCGAAACGAAGTGGGAAGGTTTTCGTACCCATAATTAAATCCTGGAGACTCCCCATTTTGTTGCTAAAAATGCACCTCTTCCACTCCATATTTTATTTCGTTTTTCATTGCTAACAAGTTAGAGACATTTCCGATCCAATCGTTTTTAGCTTCTCAAGACGAATAGTTATGTGTGGCTAAACACATACATTTAATAGTGTCAAAAGCCAATGATTAAGTGTATGGAGGACAGACAGATGAAAAATGGATGCATATAAAGAAATTCTTAGTCTAATAGACCAGCAGGAGGAATGGAGGGGAAATTGTATCAATATGATAGCCAGCGAGAATATAATATCTCCCTCTGTCAGGAGAGCCGTATGCTCTGACTTTGAGCACAGATATGCCGAGGGAATTCTTGGTGGAAGGGATGAAAAGGGAATTAGAATTTTTAATAGATTTTATCAGGGAACGAAATTTTTCGATAAGGTTGAAACACTTGCGATGCAACTCGCGGAGGAAATCTTCAATGCAGATCACGCGAATGTTGTCCCTATTTCGGGGGCGATTGCAAATCTAACCGTTTATTATGCGCTTGTAGAATACGGAAGCACAATTGGTGGTTTAAGTATCCCCTCTGGGGGTCACATATCACATACCCATGTCAGTGCCGCGGGGGTTATGGGTCTCAGGGAAGTGCCCTACCCTTTTAACAACGAGGAGATGAACATAGATGTTGATAAGACAATAAAACTTGTTGCAAAGGAAAAACCAGAGATAATGATCCTTGGTGGCAGTTTGTTTTTATTTCCTCATCCAGTAGAGGAGTTAAGAGAAGTTGCAGACGAGATTGGGGCGGTTATAATGTATGATGGTGCCCATGTTCTTGGTTTATTGGCGGGTGGAAGATTTCAAGATCCGTTGAAAGAGGGTGCAGACATAATGACATCTTCAACGCATAAGTCATTTCCCGGCCCTCAGGGAGGTGTTGTATTCTGCAGGGAAGAATTCAGTGAAAGAATCGATAATGCCGCATTTCCGGGGTTGATGAGCAATCATCACCTGCACCATGTTGCAGGATTTGCAGTAGCACTTGCCGAGATGGAGAAATTCGGGGAGGATTATGCAGACCAGATAATCAAGAATTCCAAGGCATTGGCCAGGGCCCTCTATGACCTGGGTTTCAATGTCCTGTGTGAACATAAGGATTTTACAGAGTCGCATCAGGTTGCTGTTGATGTCTCGGATATTGGAGGAGGAGAAAGGATTGCAAGTGACCTTGAAAAGGCAGACATCATAACAAACAAAAATTTACTTCCATGGGACGACCTTGAAAGGATAAGAAATCCGTCGGGGATAAGGATTGGGACATCAGAGATAACCCGGATTGGGATGAAGGAATCCGAGATGAAAGAGATTGCCGAGCTGATGAAGAGGGTTGCAATCGATAAAGAAGATCCGGAAAATGTCCGGAAGGATGTTGCCGAACTCAAAGGAAATTTCACAGGGATTCACTACTGCTTTGACTGATCCCTGTCAGAGATCCTTGAAATACCTAGATCTGCATGAGTTTTTCCCAGATATTCTTCACCACCCCACCAAGTTCAGATGAGAATTCAATAAGGGTTTTCAGGGCAATCATTGATGCAGTTACGTCCGGGTTATAAGGTATTCTACCGATTAAAGGAATTCCGTTCTTCATGCAGAATTTTTCAATCTCCTCTGCCTTCTCTTTGTTGATGTCGAATTTGTTTATGCAGACTGCCGCCTTTACACCGAAGTGCTTTGTTACCTTTAGAATTCTCCTGAGGTCGTGGATTCCGGAGACGGTAGGTTCGGTTACTATTAGTGCCAGATCTACACCCGCAAGCGAAGCGATTACAGGGCATCCGATACCGGGGGAGCCGTCGAGCAGGATGATTTCCCTTCCCTCTTTCTCTGCCAGTTCCTTTGCCTTCTTTTTTACCTCTGCAACAAGCTTACCTGATGCCTCCTCACCAATCCTTAGTTGGGCATGAACAAATGGCCCGAATCTTGTCTCCGAGACATATATCTTCCCCGCCTCCCTGTCAATCATCTTTATTGCCTTTGTAGGGCAGATAAAAGCACACGCTCCACAGCCCTCACATCTAACAGGAATGAGATTGAAATTCTCGTCTATTGCATCAAACCTGCAAACATCCCTGCACCTTCCACAGCTTATGCAGAGGGAATCGTTCTTCTCTGGAATTCTCATCGCGAAGAAGGGCTCCTCCCTCAGGATTTTTGGCTGCAGGATTATGTGCAAATCGGGGGCATCGACATCGCAGTCGGCGAGGACAGCATTTTTTGCGAGAGAAGAGAATGCCGCGGTTATGGTTGTCTTCCCAGCTCCGCCTTTACCGCTGATTACGAGAATTTCTTTCATTTTTCTATCTTTCCCTCCAGCCAGCCAATCCTTACGTTTTCCCTTATATCAAATTCAGGAACAAACGGCTTGATATCCAGTAAAGGAGTTTCATTCAGAACATCAATGCCTTCAACCCTCAGAATATTGCCTTTTCGTTCTATCAATTTTACTATGGACAGCCCAATTGGGTTCGGTCTCCATGGTGCTCTGGTAGCGAATATGCCTCTCAGGGTTTCATCCAGATACGGTTTCACATGAGGTTCATAACCCTCAGATTCATGGAACAGATATATAAGGATTATATGGGAAAATCCCTCCAGACCCCTTAGACCGGGTTCGTACTCCTTTAGAACTTCAACCTCTCCATTCTCCTTTGAGAATGGAGGCTGGATTGGCATCTCTTTCACGGTGTTATAAGGTGAGTGGATAATGCCTATGGGTGAAATCCGTTCAGGATGTGTGAACTCGTCTTGTGATTTCTTATAGCTTTTCATTTTTTATAATCTCAAAGATTTCCCTGAACCTCTCCTTCCACTCTGGCATCTCATTAACGAAAGGAATTCCATTTGAATAGAGCTCTGCAATCCTTCTATCCTGAGGAATTCTAAGCAGGATCGGGATGTTCTCCTGATTGCAGAATTCTCTAGTTTCATGGTTTCCGATATTGTCCCGGTTTATGATAACACCGAATGGAATTTTCATGTCCCTGCAGAGTTCAACTGCAATCTTCAGGTCGTAGAGTCCAAACGGCGTCGGCTCGGTTACGAGGATGCAGTAGTCCACCCCGGAAAGAGCCTCAATAACGGGACATGCCGCTCCCGGGGGGACATCAAGGATTACGGTTTTTTCTTTATCAACTCTTTCCTTCAATTTTTTTATTAAGGGGGTTGACATCGTTTCCCCTATGTTAAGAAGCCCACGGAGGAATTCTATGTTGTTACTGCCCTTTTCTATAACACCGATAACCTCTTCCTCTTCGCTGATTGCTCCCTCCGGACAGGCCATCTGGCAGAGCCCACAGCCATGGCAGAGCTCCCTGAAAACCATAGTTTTCCCGGGGATTGATGCTATAGCATTGTATTCGCAGATTTTTGAGCAGATGCCACAGTGAGTGCATTTTTCAGGGTCTATAACAGGGACTGGGATGGATGCATCCCCAACTCGCTCCAGTTTAAGATTAAGAAACAGGTTGGAATTCGGTTCTTCAACATCGCAGTCCAGCAGCTGGACATTTTCCAGGGAGATTGCAAGATTTACAGCGACGGTTGTCTTTCCTGTGCCTCCCTTCCCGCTGGCTACTGCTATAATCATCTCTCACTCCATGTAAAATATTTTTCCCCATTCATTATCCTCGCCTTGATCCTGCCATCCCTTTCCATCGTCTCGATATATTTTACCACCTCATTTAGATGCAACCCAAGGGAACCCGATATGTCTGCGAGTGTGCATGGTCGCCTCTTCAGGAGTGACGATATCATCTCCTCTTTATCCCTCATGTATGCTTCTACGGTTTTTCTATCAAATTCTGCTATTACCTCGGCATTTAACATCTTCGCGATGGCATTAATTCTATCAACCGAAAGAGGCCGAGCATAGTCTTCTGCAGGAGGCCTGACAACCGTATTCAGTTGAATTCTGTCCGGCTTCAACAACTTGATTGCATTGGACAATTTCTCCAGTTCTCCTTTTCCGTCATTGAATCCCTTAATGAGCATTATTTCAAGCCATATCCTGCCCCTGAATCCCTTTCTAAACTCCTGCAGACCCTTGATAACATCTCTCACCTGCAATCCCTTACAAGGCCTGTTTACCCTTTCAAAGACCTCCTGGGTTGCAGCATCAAGGGAAGGGACAATTAGATCCGCCTGGCTTAGTTCTGCCCTCACCCCGGGATCAGAGATAAGGGACGAATTGGTTAATACTGCAACGGGAATCCCGGTCAATTCTTTAATTCCCTTTATTAGTTCACCAGAACCTGAGTTCAGAGTAGGTTCACCTGATCCGGATAGCGTTATATAATCAATCCTCTGCTTCTGATTGGAAACAAGGAAATCCCTGAGTTCAGCTAAAATCTCCCCAACAGGCATATACTCCTTCCGCTCCAGGGTCTTATCCGTTGTTCTTCCAAGCTGGCAGTAGATACAATCAAAGGAACATATTTTGTGGGGTGTTAGATCTAATCCCAGAGAAACCCCAAGCCTTCTGGAAGGAACGGGGCCGAAGATATATTTCATTTTTACAGATTATTTTTTGGCATAATGGAGCATTCCTCAGAGCTACCTGCTCCCTTGGTAACAAGAATCCTCATCCCGCTGGAATTCACCCCCTCACAATCTGAAGCCACTCTGCAGGAAGAACGCAGCAACCCTCTCCCCTTCCGGTAAATGGTCCCTTTCCCAGAGGGCCTGTTCCATCA
>WALD01000036.1 GCA_015523055.1 Candidatus Altarchaeota archaeon | reverse complement strand
GGATAATTAATAATAAGAAAATGAAGGGAGGATGAAGATAATACTTGCTTACTCGGGCGGACTTGATACATCCATTTGTATCAAGTGGTTGCAGGAGCATTACATGGCTGATGTAATAACCCTGACACTGGAACTCGGACAGGGTGAGAATGACCTGAGGGAGATTGAGAGGAAGGCAGAATCCCTTGGAGCGAAAAAGACCTACAGTCTTGACTGCAGAGAGGAATTTGTTCAGCACTACATAAACCCAGCCATAATGGCCAACGCTCTCTATGAGGGCAGATACCCTGTTGCTACTGCAATAACAAGACCTCTGATAGGTAAGCACCTTGTAAGAATAGCAGAAAAGGAGGGGGCAGATGCTGTTGCCCACGGCTCAACAGGCAAGGGTAATGACCAGGTCAGATTTGAGATGACAATCAGGGCACTGAGCCCCGATTTGAAAATCATTGCCCCCGCAAGGGAGTGGGATTTAACCCGGGACAGGGCGATAGAATTTGCAAAAACAGAGGGAATTCCAATCCCTGCCGATATTAACTCTCCCTACAGCACTGATGAAAACCTCTGGGGCAGGAGTATTGAAGCCGGTCCATTAGAGGACCCGATGCACCAGCCGGATGAGGACATATATAAATGGACAGATTCTGTGGAGAATTCACACAACAAGCCGGAATACATAACAATAGAATTTGAGCATGGAATCCCTGTCGGTCTTAATTCAGATAGGATAAATGGGGTAGAGTTAATCAAGAAGCTCAACGACATGGGGGGCAAGCATGGCATCGGGAGGATTGACATGATTGAAGACCGCCTCGTTGGGATCAAATCGCGGGAGATCTACGAATGTCCGGCAGCAACAATAATCCTGGGCGCCCACAGGGATCTGGAGCGGCTGACCCTGACCCGGGAGGAGGTCCTCTTTAAAGAAATTGTTGACTCCATGTGGGCCCGGCTCGCATACTTCGGTCAATGGCATGAGCCTCTGCTCCATGACCTCAACTCCTTTATAGCAAAGACGCAGGAATCTGTTTCCGGGACTGTGAGGATGAAACTCTATAAAGGAAGGGCAGAGATTGTCGGCAGGGAATCCGGGAATTCTCTTTATGATCTCGGCATGGCGACTTATGATGAGAATGATAAATTCAACCACAAACTTGCAGAGGGATTCATTAGGTTATGGGGGCTTCCCTCAGAGATTGCATCCAGAAGAAGAAAGTAGAACCTAGGAGAAAACCTTTTAGTCAAGGGCTGCGGTCAAGAAAATCATCTCCGGGACCATAACTATTTATTAAAGTGTAATTTGAACGAAATTCCCGTCGGGTTCTTTAGGATTACCTTGAGCTCTTCTTCCTTCAGGTTCAGAGCGTGGCCATTATCCTCTATGATATACTCTCTCTTATCAGGGTCAAAGTAGAGATCCATATTATTATTTAATCACCCCGGGATAAATACCTTGTGCTTCAATTTCTCCGGGCATTCCTTCCCAAGCGGACACGCCCCGCACAGCGGCTTTGTTTTGCAGTAATTCTTCCCCAGCTCAACGATGAGTGCATGGAATTCCTTGTAGAGACTAACGTCTCTGGGAATGCTCCTCTCAAAGAAGTTCTTTAGAGTGTCATAACCTATTTCCTCATTGACAAGTCCCAGCCTCGAGAAAATTCTCTTTGTATAGGCGTCAATGACAAAACTCGGCTTTTCCGCAGCATATAGAATTACCGAGTCGGCTGTTTCGGGCCCTATGCCCCAGAGCGAGAGGAGTTGCTCCCTGAGTTGTTCCAACGGAAGGGCAAGGAATTCATTCAGGTCATTATAGTTATCAAAAAGAAAATTTGTGAATTCCTTCAGCTTTCTGGATTTTGAGTTGTAGTACCCCGCCGGCCTTATCAGGGCCTTCAGTCTCTCTTCGCTAATCCGGTGAATTCGATCCGGCTCCATCAGATCGTTGTCCTTCAGGTTCGTAATAGCTCGCTCAACGTTCTTCCAGTTCGCGTTCTGAGTCAGGATTGCCCCCACTACAACCTCAAACTTAGTCTCTGCAGGCCACCATTTCTGCCTACCGAAATGTTTCAGCAACAGTCCATAGACGCTTAATAAATCCACTACCATAACCCCCATACGCGGGAATTCTGCAGGTTAACCTTAAACTATCCTGATAGCATCCAGATTTTGCGGAGCAGATGCCTCAAATCCGAACATCTCATGGAGAGTCATTGCAAGGTTCATGCACTTCTTGCTCTCACAATGGACAATCAATGCTCTTTTAGGTTTCGGCGTTATCTTCTTTGAATAGCCAAGAAGCTGTCTCCTGTCTGCATGGCCCGAGAAACCATCTATCGTTTTTACACCCATATTCACCTTAAGATTGCTCATCCTGCCGTTCTTTTCTATCGCCAGTTCACGGAGACCGTTCTGAAGTCTTCTTCCGAGAGAGCCCTCAGCCTGATATCCCACAAATATCAGGGTGTTATTTGGATTCCCTGCAAGATTCTTAAAGTATTCTACAGACGGACCGCCAGTCATCATCCCGGACGTTGCGAGAATTACACAAGGCTCATCGCTTTCAATTATTGAATGTCTCTCCTTTGACTTGACCCTCTCAAAATTATCCATCAGGAAGGGATTCTGTCCATTGAATATTCTTTTCCTTATATTGCCCTTCAGATACTCTGGGTAGGATGTGTGTATTGCAGTAGCCTCCCATATCATGCCGTCAATATAAATTGGGATATCAAGTTCCTCATAGCGCGAATAGTTTTCTAGCACCATCATGACCTCCTGCGACCTCCCAATTGAGAAAACCGGAATCAGGATCTTGCCCTTCTTCTTGATTGTTTCCTCTATACTCTGAATCAATTCGTTCTCTGAATCCCTCCTCCTTGACTGTATATCATATCTTCCCCCATAAGTGCCCTCCATTATGAGTGTTTCAACTCTGGGGAATTCAAAATTCGCAGCCTCCAGTAATCTTGTATCTCCAAATTTGATATCGCCAGTATAAACCAGATTATGCAGTCCTTCACCAATATGCAGATGGATAATTGAGGAGCCAAGAATGTGTCCTGCATTGTAGAGGGTAAGGCGCATGTCTGGAGTAATGTCAGCAACCTCCCCATAGTCTAATGTTATAGTATGTTTTATGGTAGCTCTCACCTCCTTTGATGAATAGGGAAGCTCTCTGCCCTCTTTTTCTCCAATTTCAACTGCATCTAACTGCAAGAGAGTCATTAGATCTCTTGTCGGTTCTGTGCAATAGACTGGCCCCTCATAGCCGTATTTATAAAGGTAAGGAACGAAGCCGCAATGGTCCAGATGAGCATGAGAAACGATAACTGCATCTAACTTATCTATCGCTATCTTTGATGCCCTGAAATCAGGGTACCTGTCACTACCTGAAGCAGCAACATTTATCCCACAATCCATAAGAACATTGCTCTCCGGAGTCTGCAGCAGGATGGATGACCTTCCAACCTCTTTTGCTCCACCAAGGTGCATCACCCTTATCCAGTCGCACTCGGCATCTGGTTTCCTGTATATCCTCCGACCAACGGAGCGAAGAATCTTCTGTCGTTCAGAGCTACTTTCAAAGAGGATCCTTCTCGTCCCCTTGATTGTTTCAGACACAATAGGGGACTTCCTCAGAAGTCTGGGAATCCAGCCGATCTTTTTTGTAACCTCATCAAGGGTTGCACCCCGCTTCCCGATGACAAGGCCAAGTTTTTCTGCTTCTATATAAATCTCTCTGAAATCTTCATCAAAGTCAATTCCTGTAATATTTGCATCCTCCGGAATTATCTCCCTGACTATCTTCCTCGCCTTCTCGGGCTCCAGTATCCCCTCAGCATTCGGCCTCATGATGATTCTCTTCTTAAGGATTGTGGCAAGTTTCCTAACCTTGTCGTTGTTGTCTATAAAGAAGCCGATGTCGTCTGTATAAAGGACTATCTTTGGCCCTTCCACATCTACCTTCGTTATCTTCCCCTCGGGAGCATTCTCCTCTACCAGTTGCTTTATGTCTTTTAATTCCAAGATATATCCTCTTTCTGAAAATGATCTAATTTTGACAGATAGAATCCACATTAATGGTTCAATTAGTTTTCATATAGTAATCCCAGCAAAATTCCAGCTGATGAATTCATTAGAAATGTGATTCTTAGTTTTTAGGAATTATTGTTTTCGAGTATGGCATCTATCTCCTCCGAGGTGTATTCTCTGAAGCCGTCCTTTGTTATTGTCACCAGATTCATACCATCCCCCGTTGCCGTATCTCTCTGCATTGCGGACTTCAGGGCTTTCAGAGCTATAAAAATATTCTCATCCACCGTCTTTTCACTGGAGTATTCCTGCTCCAGAACCCCGTATGCCATCGGTGAACCAGAGCCAGAGGATGCCATTTTCTCTTCAATAAGTCCACCTATAGGATCAAGAGTAAAAAGCTTTATGTCCTCATCCATTCCTGCAATAACCAGCTGCACGAGATAGGGAAATATCTTGTTCCCCTGAAGGATGTTGGCCAGTAAATTCGCAACGGCATTGGTAGACATCTTCTTCTTATTGTTCATTTCATAGAGAGAAGCCTCTGCCTGTATCACCCTCATCAGTGCCTCCGCATCTCCAACAGAACCGGCAACGGTTGCCCCCACACTGTCATTCACATTGAATATCTTCTTGGCATCCTTGCTTGCAATGAATGTCCCCCATGAGGCTCTCTTATCTGCAACCAATATAACCCCATCAGCACATGTCAACCCTACCGTAGTAGTTCCTTTAAGTATTTTTGATTCCAAAGAAACCGCCTCAAAAAATTCTATCATTGACTCTGTGATATATTATTGAATCAAGACTTTAAAAAGGGGATCTAACCCCCTGCAGTAACTCCGGACCTCTGCGAATTCATCATTAGCTGGAGTTCGGTTCCGAGACCCTTTAGCTTCTCTGTCAGCTTCTTCTCTTGACTTTCAAGTATTCTTATTCTGGCCTCCGCGGTTTCCTTTCCCTCAGCAAGCTCATCTTTACTCTTTTCCATTGAGATCTCCATCATCAACGGGCCCGAAATCTTGTAAAGCTTACCCTCCTTCATCTCTCTCAAATTCCCAATTGCATTATCTATATCCTTCACCTTCAGGATGAACTCCTGCTTCTGAGCTACTATCATTCGCAGTTGATTCTGTAATGACTGAAACTGCAAAACCTTGTCCTGCACCTGTGTTGGGATCTCTTGGGTCATCTCATCCAATTAGCTTACAGCACATAATAATCCATCGAAGGTAGGTATTTACTGCTGCTCTCATTGCTGGGAGGTCATTTGCCCTGACAAGAATTCTCATACCTTGTGAGAATTCTTCCAGTTTTACTCTGGACCTCCGCATGAATTCCTCTTTTGTTTCCAGTGCAAGAGCCCTCTGGCAGACAGCTGCCCTCTCTCCGGGTAGCTGCAGATATATCTGGAGTTCGTTCATTCTTGCTGATGTAATCCTTGATCTTTGCTCTACAGATGAGTGTACTCGCATCCAGCGATTGACCATGAACCCAACCCTCAGGAGTTTAATTGTGTTCTTAGCTTCAAGGGTTGAATTCCTATCTGGCAATCAATGTCTTGGGGTTGGTCAATCCACTCGGTCTTTTCTTGACCCAGATATTAGACCTCTTCTCCCTGCACTTGGTACACTTGAGCTTGTGCTTTACGATATAATCATACTCCGCTTCATTTCCGCAGTTTATACATACATAGGTCATTCTGATTCTTCATTTGATTTTAATTCTTTAGGCATCTCTGGAGGGACAGCATCCTCGACCCCTTCGGGCAGAGCTGTCCTCCCATTCCTCCCGGGGACTACTGCGTCCTCCTGTGGGGTGGTTTCATCTAATCTCCCTTCAGGCATTAGCTCAACCCTCTTTGCTTTTGGCCTCTCTTCCTCCCCCTTCTTCGGCTCCACATTGATCCTCTTTAATCTGGACTTCCCAGTGACCAACATTGTCCTCTCTGTCATACTATAATAAGCTCCCCCGGTAAAATTCATTCCACAGAACCTGCATTTCCAGATTCCAGATGCAGTTCTCCTGACACTTCTCCCGCAGGAAGGGCACCTGTTCTGTCTGGCCATGTCCTCTACCTTTCTAATCTCCCTCCTTATTTTGCCACCTATCCTTGGGCCATAGCGTCCTAAACTACCTACCTTCTTGGTTCTGGAGCACATAGTAGAGATATTAATATTGATTGGCGATATAAAAATTATGGAGTAAGTCTGTGTCTGTCCCTCGGAAACAGAACAACCTCCCGTATGGACACGCCGAGAAGTTGCATCATCAGCCGGTCTATCCCCAGTCCGAAACCACCATGGGGTGGCATTCCATAACGAAATGATTTCAGGTAGAATGTAAAATTCTCACGTTCAATGTTGTGGAATTCCAATCTTTCCGCAAGCAGATTATAATCATGAATTCTCTGGCCTCCAGAGGATATTTCCACCCCTTTGTAGCCAAGATCAAACGCCCTAGAATGCTTCTCATCTTTTGGCATTGTGTAAAACGGCTTAGCGTCGGTAGGATAGCCCTTTATGAAATAGATGTCCTCCCCTTGATCCCTCATTATCTCACCAAGGAGTTTTTCCGATTCCGTATCAAGGTCCTCGCCCCATGGAATCTCCTTCCCTTCCCTTGCAAGAAGCTCAAGGACATGTTCATAGTTAAGCCTTTTGATTGGTTTCTTTGGAACCTCTATCTCCTGCTTTAGGACCGATAATTCCCTTTCACAGAGACTTGCTTCCTTAATCATCGCAAGAACAAGGCCCTCCAGAACGTTCATGACGTCCTCTTCGTCCCTGATAAATGCCATCTCCAGATCAAAGGCAGAGACCTCATTGAGATGTCTCCTTGTGTCATGTTCCTCAGCCCTAAAATATGTCGCTATCTCGAAGACCCTGTCCAGTCCCGTGCTCATCATCATCTGCTTATAGAGTTGGGGGCTCTGAGCCAGGAACGCCTCTCTGTTGAAGTAGGATATAGGAAAAACATCGGTACCTCCCTCAGAGGCGGAGGCAATTATCTTTGGTGATGTAATTTCAATGAAGTTCTCACCGAGCAGGAATTCCCTGCCTGCTTTTATTATTCTGCTTCTGATTCTGAATATTGCTGATATGTGGGGCTTCCTGACGTCCATAAATCTGTTATTCAGTCTCGTATCCATGTCTGCGTCTACCTTCTGCGTAACATCCAGAGGTAATGGTGAATCGGCCTTGCTGAGGATATGAATTTCTACGGGAAATATCTCGATTCCTCTAGGAGCCTTTTCATTCTTCTTTACCCTCCCCTTGACCTCTATAACGGACTCCTTGCTGAGCGAGTCTATTAGCCTGAGAACCTTCTCATCCGTTTCCCCTTTCTTGGCAGTTATCTGAATAAAACCCTCTCTATCCCTAAGCACCAGAAACTTCAGGTTGCCTAGGTCCCTGATCTCGTGAACCCAGCCCGCAAGCTTAACCTCCTCCCCATCCATTCCTTGATTTATCTTAATGGAGTAGTGCGTTCTCATTCTTATTCTATGCGATTTTTCATCTTACTCTCAGTTCAGGCCTTCTAAGATATTTATCTACCAGCTCTGGATTCCATATCCACGCCACATGCCCTTTTTTGTCCTTTGCTATCTTCCCTGATTTCTCCAGGTAATCGAATACAACGAAGTAGGTTGGGTACATCATTTTCCTTGGAAGGTTTTCCCATAGGCTCTTCTTTTTATACTCGCCGGAGTGCTCCTTTATGAACTCCTCCACCATGAGAACGGTATCCAGCCGTGGATAATGCAGAACTTCCATGTTATAATATAGATCATATAAATTTATATACTAAAAATTATTCGAAAAGAATCTCAATCTCGTCATCAGTCAGCGACTTTATCAACCTCTCCATCTCTTCTGGATTCATTCTTAGCATCTTTTTGTCCTTGTCCCTTATTTTCACCCTCCTAATGGCTGATCCGTCTGGCCTGTAGACTCTTGTTATTCCAAGAACCCTAACCGGAGCGACAAAATCATATATTGTTTCCTCAAGACTGCCTCTCCCAATTACTC
>WALD01000035.1 GCA_015523055.1 Candidatus Altarchaeota archaeon | reverse complement strand
CTTAGGTTTAGGTAAACCAATACCAAAATCAGCATGGAGAAAGGAAGTTAGGGACCTCTCAGCCGTAGAATTAATTAGATTACACAGAAAGGAACTTGAGTCTATTTGACAAATAAATTCTCGTCTATAACTTTAACCTTTATCAGTTCTCTACTATGCTCATCCTCTATTCTTTTGCCTAATTTTGTATCAAAGGTTGCAAAATATGTTATTATCCTCTATCAAGCTTAGAAATTTATAGAGGGTAGATGTCCATTTGTTTCTTTCAATGTCTCTTTTGATTATGTAGATAACCTCCGCATAACCGAGAAGGAAACATAGCCATTATAAACACCACTTCTGAGCCTTACAAAATATCTGTTAGAAAGCCGGCTGTTCTCATCCATCTTTATGATACTTATGAACGGAGAAGAATCAAGAAAGTGTTTTTCTTTTGGGATCATTGTTTGCTAAATTCTGCGTTGTATTTGGGGCAGTTCATTCCAATTCATTGGACCACTAATCCCACTACTCTAGCCTCCTAAGAAGCTTTTTGTATTTTAGAGCCGTTCCCAGCATCTTTCTTTCAAGTTCCAGTTCCTCCTTTGGACTTACACTCTCTCTTTCAGGTTTTGTTTTCATTCATATCACCAGTCCTGAACCAATGAGCTATATCTTCCATTTCGACCGCAGGATGGATTAGTTTGTCTTTCATTTGAATTTACCTATTCTAATTCGTTCGGATCCGTAATCCTTCCTGTGATAGCTGATGCAGCAACAACCGCAGGATTTGCCAGATATACCCTGGAATCCTTATGTCCCATCCTCCCGATAAAATTCCTGTTTGTTGAGGATACACACACCTCCCCAGCAGCGAGGACGCCCATGTACCCCCCCAGACATGCTCCACAGGTTGGTCCTGAAACATAGGCATCGGCATCCATGAAAATCCTGATTAAACCCTCATCCAGAGCCTGCTCATATACCCTCTTTGATGCTGGCACGACTATCATTCTTACCCCCTCTTTGACCCTTCTGCCCTTTAGAAGCTCAGCCGCGACTCTGAGGTCTTCTATCCGCCCATTCGTGCATGAACCAAGGTACGCCTGATCTATTTCTGTATCAAGCTCTGAGGCTGGCTTTGTATTCTCCGGAAGGAACGGCTCCGCCACCGTGGGCACGAATTCACTGGCGTCATATGTGAATTTTTCAACATATTCTGCATTTCTGTCAGGATAAACAGGGGTGAATTCCCCCTTCACTCTTCCCCGCAGATATGCCATTACCTTTTCATCTGGCTGGATTATCCCCGCCTTGCCCCCGGCCTCAATTGCCATATTTGTGATGGATATTCTATCAGCTATTGACAGCCCCTTTATAGTTGAGCCGTGGAATTCCATGGATTTATAGAGAGATCCAGAGACCCCTATGTCGCCGATTATATTCAGGATTATATCCTTGCCCATGACATACCTGCCGGGCTTTCCATTGATGATGAATTTCTGCGACTCCGGGACATTGAACCACAACCTGCCGAGAGCCATGACTGCTGCTGCCTCTGTAGAACCGATTCCAGTAGCAAATGCCCCCAGGGCTCCGTAACTACAGGTATGTGAGTCAGCCCCGACAATCAGTCTCCCCGGAGCCACAAATCCCTCTTCTATCATTAGCTGGTGACATACTCCACCTCTGCCGACCTCAAAGTAGTTCTGAATTTTATATCTTGATGAGAATCCTCTCATCGCCTTTGCCTGTTCGGCTGATGCAATATCCTTGTTGGGGACATAATGGTCGGGGATCAGGACTATCTTTTCCCTGAGTGGCTCGGTGTTGAATTCCTTAAATACCTCAAATGCTGGGAGCCCTGTAACGTCATTCACCATCACGTAGTCTATCTCTGCCTCAACTATGTCCCCGGGGCTTACCTCCCTGCTCCCGGACCTCTCTCCAAGAATCTTCTCCGCTATCGTTGGCATAATGTATAAGATTAAGATTTGAGGGAATTTAAAGAGACATAATGGTATTTATATCTGCCATCGCCTATTTATTATAAAAATGGTCGACTTCGAAAATAAGGAGGATCATGAACTTATGGAACTCTTCAGGAAGTCTGGCGTAGCGACAAAAGCAATAATCAAGAGGGAAAGAATGCTGGGGGACCTGAGGAAGAAACTTAAGGTACTAAACAAACTGAAATTTGAGAGGAAGGAGTCAATAAGGGCACAGCCTATGCCAAGCGCTGACAAACACATAGTGGAGAAGGAGATTGAGAATCTGAGAGAGCAGACCAATCTCATTGAGGAGAAGGTAATTAACGGTCTGCTGGAGGAGATAAGGCTTCTTAATCTCCTGATTGTAGATAGTATAAGGGCCAGGAGGATAATAGAGAAGGACGAGAAACTTAATAAAGATGAGAGGAGTCTCATAATCAAGGCATTAAAGGAGAAGCATTAATGTCAGAGTTAGTATGAAGAATTGAGGGATTTGACTCCGATACCGCCGGAATTGGGGGCAGTCAGATTCCCTTGCATAGCCGGGAAACCTCCCTGCAGAACCTGAAGTTTTCTAACAGATTTTTTATGAGCTACCCCTCGTTTCAATATCCGCAGAGGATTAAACTGAATTTTTTGGCTTAAATCCAATAGATACATTCAGAATGAAGAGGGTCTTTGAGGTTATAATCATCGGCGGAGGTGTTGTCGGCTGTGCAGTTGCGAGGGAATTCTCTAAATATAGGATTACCACCCTCTTACTGGAAAGGGAGAGCGATGTCGCCTTTGGCACCTCGGGGAGTAATTCCGGGGTCGCCCATGCAGGGTTTTATATGCCTCCAGGGACCCTTAAGGCAAGGACCAATATTGAAGGGCATAGAATTCTCCCCGGATTATGCAGGGATCTTGACGTTCCGTATAGGGAGATCGGAAAGCTCGTCGTTGCAAAAGAGGAGGACGAGATTCCATATCTTGAGAAACTGAAGAAACAGGGGGATGAGAACGGGGTAAGAGATCTTAGGATAATCAATGACAGAGTAATGGGTGAGATTGAACCAAATATTCACGGAATTCGTGCCCTCCACTCGCCGACGAGTGCAATCCTCTGCCCGTTTACCCTGACCATTGCACTTGCTGAGAACGCCCTCACCAATGGCGTTAGATTCCTACTCAATACTGTGGTCACGGGGATTCAGAGTAATGAGAGGGAATTTATTGTAAGAACAAACAGGGGGGAATTCATCTCCGATTTCGTCATAAACAGCGCCGGGCTTTATGCAGACAAAATCTCGGAAATGGCTGGAATCTCCGGCTACAGAATTTATCCCTGCCGGGGTGAGTATCACATTCTGGATAGGAATAAAAGCGGGCTGATTAAGCATCTTGTCTATCCGGTTCCTCCAATCAACAGCGGAGGGCTTGGGGTGCATCTGACCCCAACTGTGCATGGCAATATCATGCTGGGGCCGAGTGCTGAATACATAGAGGACAAAGATGACGAAGGGAATTCAGCCGATACTATGGATTCCCTCTATAAAGAGGCTATAGAGCTTCTCCCAGGCATAGAAAAGAGAGATTTTATCCGAAGTTTTACAGGTATAAGGGCTAAGCTGATAAGCTCCGGCTCCGAGAAACCGGCGGATTTTGTGATTAAGGAGGAGTTTGATGGTTTTATAAATCTGGTAGGTATCGAATCCCCCGGCCTTACATCCGCTCCGGCGATAGCCAGAATGGTCGTTGATATTGTAAAGAGGAAAAGGGATCTGGAGATAAAGTCGGATTTTAATCCCAGAAGAAAGGGTATCATAAGGTTCAGTGAGCTTCCTGCTAACAAACAGGCGACATTAATCCAGAAGAATCCAAACTATGGCAGGGTTGTGTGCAGATGCGAGACAATAACACAGCAGGAGATTATAGATGCAATAGATAATCCCCTCAATGCAATAAGCCTGAAATCCATAAAAAACAGATGCAGAGCCGGAATGGGTAGATGCCAGGGCGGATTCTGCGGTCCGAAGATTGTAGAAATCATTGAGGAGATGTTCAGTCCAGGGGTCAGAGAGATGACCCTTAAGGGTGATGGCTCCGAGCTTTTTACAGGACGGGTGAGAGATGCGAGAGAGGGGATGGGAAATGAGAGGTAGGGGAGATGAGTGATAGGGAGGATGGGAGATGATCGATAGGGAGAAGGTAGATATCGCAATAATCGGCGGAGGTCCGGCTGGAATGACCGCAGCGATAGCAGCAAGAAAGAAGGGAATTGAGAATTTACTTTTAATAGAGAGGAATGAAAGCCTTGGTGGAATTCTCAACCAGTGTATCCATGAAGGCTTTGGGGTTGAGATCTTTAAGGAGGCACTTACGGGGCCTGAATACATGCAGAGGTTTATAGATGAAATCAGGAAAAAGGAGATTCCTTATATACTCAATTCCATGGTCATCGACATCTCGGAAGATAAAGAATTGACCATTGTCAATGAGTCCGGCCTCCATAGGATAAATGCTGAGGCGATAATCCTTGCAATGGGTTGTAGAGAGAGAACGAGGGGGCAGATAGGTATCCCTGGTTCGAGACCAGCGGGAATCTATACTGCAGGGGCGGCGCAGAACTTCATCAACCTGAGGAATCTTATGCCCGGCAAAAGAATAGTAATTCTAGGCTCTGGGGATATAGGGCTGATAATGGCCAGAAGGCTTACTCTGGAGGGAGCTAAGGTTCTCGCGGTTGTTGAGATTCTTCCGTATGCCAGCGGTCTTCCAAGAAATATCACCCAGTGTCTGGAGGACTTTGGAATTCCGCTTTATCTCAGGCATACTGTGATAGACATAAGGGGAAAGAGCAGAGTAGAGTCCGTGAAGATAGCCGAGGTTGATGATAAGGGGTGTTTCATTCGGGGGACCGAAAAGGAATTTGAGTGTGATACCCTCCTCCTCTCAGTAGGGTTGATTCCGGAGAACGAACTCAGCAGAAAGGCAGGAATTCTCCTTGACCCGGTAACAGGAGGCCCAATAGTGAACGACAGGCTTGAGACATCTGTTGAGGGAATCTTTGCATGCGGGAATTCTCTCCATGTCCATGACATGGTGGACTTCGTAACAATGGAGGGGGAGTTGGCGGGAATTCATGCTGCAAATTTTGTAAGGGGAGCAGTGAATAAGAAGGGCAGGATTAAGGTTAGGCCCGGCAACGGGGTCCGGTATACTCTGCCCCATTACATAAACGGAGATTCAGATGTTAGGTTATCTCTCCGGGTTCGTGAGCCATGGAGAAACAGGAGATTGGTGGTCAAAGGGGATGAGAGAACACTAAAGGAGATCAGAAAGCTGAGGCTAAATCCGGCAGAGATGATAAGGATTGAGCTGAAAAAGGAGGAGTTTGGAGATTTAAAAGAATTGAGTGTTGAGATAAAATAATTCAATCCAACAATAACTACAACTCGCCTCTTTTCACAGGGTTTTCGTTATTTTTCCATATAATACCCTTCCAGAGGATAAAACCATCTTCACATCCAAAAGAATTCTCTGCTAATCTAATCCTTGTAGTAATACTCCCCTTCTGATCTCTGCTCTCTGTCCTTGACCGATCCCGGTTTATTCGCGCGAGGCCTTCCTGTCTCCATGTCCCTTCTGAATGTAATCCCTAATTCTTTCAGGAATTTATTCATTCCGTCCCTTAGACCCATCGGTTTTGAGGCATTCCCATTCTTTCCAGACTCGCCGATAAAGACAAGAAGTTCATCAGAGAGATAGTCAATGAGAAGCATGTCGTGGTCTACCACAATGACCGACGCTTCCTTATCGTAAGCGAATTTCTTTAGATACCTCGCCAATCTCAGCCTCTCCTCAACATCGAGATATGCCGAGGGCTCATCCAGCAGGTAAATCTCGGCATCCTTTGTAAGGCAGTCTGCTATCGCTACCTTCTGCAGTTCCCCTCCGCTTAGTTCCTGCATGGATCTATCAAGCAGGGATTTAATGCCAAATCTTTCGACAAACTCCGGTTTTATTTTGAGGGAGTCTACCAATGCCATTGAGGGCTTTATGTACTGCGGCTTATAGGAGACCCTTAGTTTCATATCAAGCCCCGTGTTGTCAGCCTCAACAGCCCCCGCAAGAATCTTCACAAAGGTAGTCTTTCCAGTAGCATTCGGCCCAAGAACACCGAGAATTTCCATCTCATAAAGAATTCCCTGCTTCACTGTAAGGGAGAATTCACCATATCTCTTCTCCAGCGGTGGGTATCTCATAAGTTCGCTCCTGTTGCCCCTCTCTGACGGAGACCTTACATCAAATCTAATCTCGTTCCTGAATCTCATGTTCTCGGCTCTCAGGAAGCCCGATAGGTATTCATTAATGCCGACTCTCACGCCTTTGATACCAGATATTATTCCATAAGCCGTTGGCTTTCCATAGAGGACATGGATATAGTCCGAAAGATAGTCCAGAACAACGAGGTCGTGTTCAACCACGAATATAAATTTATCCTTCATATCCCGGATAACCCCCGCGAGGTTGAGCCTCTCTCTCACGTCCAGATATGACGAGGGCTCGTCAATAAGATAGACATCAGCATCCTTGAGAAGGCACGCAGCGATCGCAAATCTCTGGAGTTCTCCACCGCTTAATTCATTAATCTTTTTGTCGAGAGAATTCTTTATATTCAGTCTTTCTGCAATTTCATCAAGTTGGCCTGAATCATCGTTCTTCTCCAGAGCATCCCCGACCCTGCCCCTTACGACCTTCGGGATGGAGTCGACGTACTGCGGTTTATAGGCTGCCCTTATCTCCCCCCGTGAAAGTTTCTCAAGGTAGTCATGGATTTCCCTGCCCCTGAACCTCTTCAGAGTTTCATCCCATGATGAATTCCCGCCCAGATTCGGTTTAATCTCCCCGGCAAGAATTCTTATCATGGTACTTTTACCAATTCCATTTGCACCAACCACCCCAACAACCCCCTTTTTTGGAGTCGGCAGATTATACAGGCGAAAGCCGTTCCTGCCGTACTGATAGACTGGTTCCTCCAACTCCTCAGGTATGTTTACTATGATTATGGCATCAAAGGGGCATTTATTTACACAGATTCCGCACCCTGAACACAGCTTCTCGTTTATGACCGGCTTATTGGTTTCCTTGTCTATGACAATAGCCTCTTTCCCGGTTCTCACCATAGGACACACCCTCTGGCAGAGGAAATTACACTTTTGTGGTCTACAATGTTCTGTGTCCAGAACTGCTATCCTTGTCATTGTCCAAAATAAAGAGCGTATATCTCTTCAATACTATCGCCGGAGCCAATTCCTCCATGGCCGGAGTAGAATTTATCAATACCTCTGGGTTCATCTTATCTGGGGGCAAGGAGACCCCCTTCCAAAAGGGTGGGGAGGATTACCCCTTTAACATCCTTTTTAGTGTTGAAGGCGATATATCAACCGTTGAAGCGGTTCTG
>WALD01000034.1 GCA_015523055.1 Candidatus Altarchaeota archaeon | reverse complement strand
CTTATGGACCTGAATAACAAAGGGATTACAGGAAAGGATGCCGAGGTGGCTCTGGAGGAGGCAGGAATTACCCTGAATAAGAATACGATTCCGTTTGAAAGCAGAAGCCCCCTTATAACCTCTGGGATCAGGATTGGGACCCCGGCTGTTACGACGAGGGGAATGAAAGAGCCGGAGATGGAACAGATTGCCGGATTTATTGCAAGGGTTGTCGGTGGGATGGGGAGGTCAGGGGTTATAGAGGATGTCAGGAGGGAGGTCAGGGAGCTGTGCGATAGATTTCCGATATATGGGGATTTGAAATGGCAATAATTGATGGCAGGAGGATTTCGGCTGAAATAACGGAGAGGGCTAAAAGAGAGGTAGAGGAACTGAAGAAGGACGGGATTGAGGCAGGGCTGGCTACTGTGCTGGTTGGAGATGACCCTGCCTCGCGGTTGTATGTGAAGCTGAAAGGCAGGGCGTGCGATTCGGTGGGAATTAGATCAGAGAGGTATGAATTTCCTGGCGATGCGAAGGAGGCTGAGATAATAAAATTAATTGATGAACTTAATTCAAGGGATTCTATTCATGGGATTCTTGTTCAGTTGCCCTTACCAAAACCTCTGGATTCCCGGAGAATCATGAACGAGATTTCACCTGATAAGGATGTAGATGGTTTCAACCCGGTTAATATGGGGAGGCTGCTAATAGGTAGTGAGCGATTTATTCCATGTACCCCCAAGGGGGTGATACGGATGCTTGAACACGAAGGGGTTGAGCTTGATGGTAAGAATTGTGTTATCGTGAATCACAGCCCGGTGGTTGGAAAGCCACTGGCGATGCTTCTACTGAATAGAGATGCAACGGTTTCTGTCTGCCATGTGAAGACGCGGGATTTAGGGAAATTCACGAGGGAGGCAGAGATTCTTATAGTTGCGGCCGGGGTGCCGGCTCTGATTAAGGCAGATATGGTTAGAAAGGGGGCAGTGGTAATTGATGTCGGTATTAGTAGGACCAAAGACGGAATTGTGGGGGATGTGGATTTTGATGCCGTTAAAGAGAAGGCATCGTTGATAACCCCCGTTCCCGGCGGGGTGGGCCCTATGACGATTGCCATGCTTCTTGAGAATACAGTGATGGCTGCGAAACAACAAATTTATACGCAAAGCGTATAACCTTTAGTATGGTGGCAAAAATAAAACTTGGTGTGCTGTCCTCCACGAGAGGCACAGATATGCAGGCGATAATTGACGAGATTAAAGCAGGGAGGCTGGATGCCAGCATAGAGGTAGTTATTAGTAACAGGAAGGATGCCTATGCACTTGAAAGGGCGAGGAGGCATGGGATTGAGGCAGTTTTTATTGAGCCGGGAGATAAAAGCAGAGAGGAATTCGACAGAGAGGTTATGAAAATCCTAAAGGAGAAGAATATAGACCTTATTCTTTTAATCGCATATATGAGAATCATAGGTCCTGAATTTGTGAGTGAGTACAAAAATAAAATCATGAACGTTCATCCATCTCTCCTGCCTGCCTTCGGTGGAGGGATAGACAAGGGTGTGCATCGAGCGGTTCTAAACCATGGGGTTAAGATTACCGGTTGCACGATTCACTTTGTGGATGAGACGGTGGATGGGGGGCCGATTGTGGTGCAGAAGGCGGTCAGTATAGGGGAGGATGAAACAGTAGATTCCCTGAAGGAAAAGGTGCAGAATGCAGAGAAGGAGGGTATCATTGAGGCGATTAAACTCTTCCAGGAGGGCAGGCTGAGGGTGAATGGAAGACGGGTCAGGATCCTGAGCGATGAGAACACCGGGCATTCCTCTGGGGGATAACTCCCTTCTGATTGCAATTATCGTGAATGCTCTTGAATCCCCTACCCGGCCTCCTCCAGGTGTTCTACTTCGCCTTCTTCATCTTACCCTCTGATTCTGGTCTCCTTTAATCAATTCTTCAATAAAATCACTCAGCTCCTTTATCCGCCTGGCGGCAGGGTGGTTTTTACCAAGTCTATCCTCAATCCTTTTGATTGTTCTGGATATGGGTACGTAATTTGTTCCTTCGGTAAGGTTGTCCGCATGCGCAATTACCTTCTCCTCAAGGGTTTTAGGGATGTAGTCCTTTGCAGGCAAACCAAGGGATGCCGCTTCCCCTTTGTCTATCCCCGCACCCACATGGGTTTCGCACACCCTTGCAAATTCTGAGAATTCGGAATTCCTCAGTATTTCAGAGCCTTTGATTCCATGGTCTATTCCGTGGCTCTTTGCCCTGCCAATGTCATGCAGTATAGCGCCAATCTCTACAAAATCGGGGTCTATGTTGTATCCATTTGCCCTGATTTTGTCAGCAATTTCCCTCGCTTTTTTTGAAACAGAAAGAGAGTGATTGACTATGTCCTCATCACATAGTTCTTCCAAAAAAAGCAGTGCTCTATTTCTTTTTCTTGAGAATTTTGTTGATTTTTGCAATTTCCCTATTCAGCTGCCGTGTGGATTTGGAACTATTGACCTCCTTGAATTCTCCATTACACTTGGGGCATACAAAGTTGAGCTCCATTGCCCTCTCCATTGGGACCCTGCTGCAGGAGCATTCAAAGAAGATTGTATTCCTTTCAGATTCTATCTGGCTGTTTAATCTCTTAAGGCTCTCCTGAAGATAGTCCTCAAGATAATCATCAATCTTATCCTCCCTCTTCTTCCAGAGATAGGTATACCAGCCGGTTTTCTTATTCTTTATTCTCTCATATTCAACCAAACCTTTGGCATGCAGGTCATTTAGAAGTGTCCTTACTACCGTCGCCTTTATCCCAAGCTCGTCTGCAATGTCCTCATCATGTTTGGGTTCAGAAAGCTTCTTTATGATCTTTACATGATCATTACTCATACTCTCATCAAGAACATCAATCAATACCTGATCAAGATCCACCTTAGACCCCATGTATATTATTATGTATCCCAGGGATAAATATTAAGGAGGATGAATGAAATTCTAAATCTTATATGGATTACCCTTTTACCCTTTCTGGAATTGAGGGCATCCATACCCTATGGCATCCTTAAAACCAACCTAAACTGGGTTCTTGTATTCCTTGTCTGCGTCGTTATAAACATAATTCTGGGTGCGGTATTATACCTCCTCATAGACAGGATAATAAGAATAGCTACAAGAATAGGGATTATTAATAGTTTATACTGGATGTATGTTGGGAGAACCCAGAGGAGGATTGATAGGTATGTGGGCAGATATGGTGAGTTTGGGATTGCAATCTTCATAGCCCTTCCTCTCCCCGGCTCAGGGGTATACTCCGGGGCACTGGCAGCTTATCTGATTGGCCTGGACTATAAAAAATTCATGATAGCAGACATTATCGGCGTTCTGATTGCAGGGATTATAGTAACGATAGTGTCATTAACGGGTGTTGGAGCATTTGATCTGTTCATAAGACTAATCTGAGGAATTCATCCATTGCCAAATCTCTCCTGAAATTCCCTATCTATCTCCTCAAGCTCCTCGGACAGCTCTGGTGTTTCAGGCAGCTCCACCTTTTCATCTTCTACCGGCTTTTCATCTTCCCCAGATACCTTTTCTTCAGGTTCGGGTTCTTCTGTTTTTGGCTCCTCCTTCGCATCAGTTGATCCCCTCCCGGATTCTACTTCCTTCTCTTTTTCCCCTCCCCCCTTCTCCGGCTCAGGTTCCGGTTTTGTTTCCTCTTTGGATTCCCTCAATTTCTCCCCCCATCCCTCTCCGATTCTGGCCTTCATCTCTCTTTTCTTTTTGAAGTACCTATGCCTGATGTCAAGAAAGATTATCAATAGAACCACACCAATTTCTATTACAATTAGTGCATTATCCCTGTTCCCAAGGAAGGAATATATTCTGAATTCTAATGACCTTTTATTTTTATCGATGGGTGCAATTGTTATCGGGGTTATGGGGATTAGTATGCTGGTTGTGGAATTGATGATTGTAGTTGAGGTTATATTGTCAGATGTGATGTTGTCCAGTCCTCCTGCCCTGTCTATGTCCTCTATCAGGGAGCTACACATTTCAATTCCCCCGGAATCACCAATCTCTATATAGAGATGTCTGGCTCTTTCTGCGAGCATTCTTGCATTGGGATAATCGTTTAGGGTGTACCTCATTATTGCCCGATTATAGAGAGATTGAGCCTCTACTAATTTCCCCTTGTTTATGCCCTCCTCCACCTTCTTCAGTAATGAATCGCAATTTGAAATTCCCTCCGAATCGTTGATTTCAGAATAGAGAACTCTTGCTACCCTGATAAACTCCCCTGCCTTCTGGTAATCCCCTCTTTCATAGTTTTTTTCTGCAAGTGAGTAATAGATGGTGGCGTTCTGTTCTATTATCCCCCTTTTTGATATCTCATAGTCATAGAGGGTATCCCCTGAGGCGATTATAATCTCCGGATAGCTATCGTTGTTCAGGTCTGTGGAGAGAATACCCTCAATACCCCCCGGTACCCAGAATTCCCTCTTGAGACTACCGTCTTTATCGACAACATATATCTTGTTGGGCGAGGCAACCAATATCTCCTTCTCCTTATCCAGATCAATATTTTTTATGTAAAAATCCCGGATTATATCGCCCTTAACCCGGTAATCCCAGATTTTCCTGCCTTCTCTCTCGATGAGTGCTATCCCGTTAACGTTTGTTGCCATGAATTCAACAATAATCACCTTGTTTCCATTCCTGTCAATATCAGACACCTCTATCTTTTTAGCAACACCATCGAGAGGATAACTCCAGAGAGGTTTCAGGTCCTTATCCAATTCATATACCTCATTGCCTGAGCCAGCCACTATCTCCTCGTCCCGATCATAAAAGAGGTCAGATGTGCTTAGACCCCAGACCGCATCACCAACGGTATACCTTCTAAGAATGCTACCGTTGCCCGTCAAGATGTAAACGGAGCCGTTGTTCATATTGTATGAAACACGATGCCAGCTTGCATTATGATGTGTTTCGCTGCAATTATATATCTGAGTATCAAATCCTGGGCGGTCATGATAAACACAGATGGTTTCGGTCCATTCACCATACTCCATCATCCAGTCAGTATTGGCTCCTCCGGTGCCGACTATTATTTCATTCGTTCCATTATTGTCCAGATCTGAGATACGGATTGCCCTCACCCACTCACCTATGTCACTTAGCTCAGTAATCTCATCGTTCCTTATGCAGTATAGCCCTCCTTTATTCCTTATTGTTTCATAAAGATACCTTGTTTTTTTAGTTGCCTCTGTTCCTGTGAATTCAAACCTTGTCTCATTGGAGCGCTCTCTCAGCATGAAACCGGTCCCGACCAGAATTTCATTTCCGGTCTTGTTATCTATATTCCCAATAGCCAATGCATAGATCTCACCATTCGAATCAATGTCGTATTTCCTCTCCAGACTCCCGTCAGAATTAAGGATGTAGATGCTCTTTGAAGCAGCTACAATAATATCAGTTGAATTGTCGTTATTCCAATCATCCGCTATGATGGCCGTAATCCTGGATGGAAACTGATAATCCCATTTCAGTGAAATTCCCTGCCCTTCCTCAGCCATTGAGTTTGTTGAGATTAATATCAGAAAAACCGATAGCAAAGCCCATTTCGCTGACATTTTTACACTCATTAGTAATTAATACCCAACACTTAAAATGATTTCGAGGAATGAGATAAACGAACTTTTGAAGGATTATACTCTGGATAATATCACGGTCGGAGCGATGGGTTCGCACTCTGCTCTGGACATATGCAAGGGGGCAAAGGAGAGCGGTTTTAGGAATATCGTTGTCTGCCAGAAGGGCAGGGAGAAAACCTATAATCAGTATTATAGGTATGACGGGAGGCTCGGTATAGTTGATGAAACGATAATCCTGAACAAATTCTCGGATATCACAGATAATAAAATTCTTCTGGAGTTGCAAAAGAGGAATACAGTCTTTCTCCCCCATCGCTCATTTGAGGTATATGTTGGATTTGACAGAATTGAGAATGAATTCCTCCTGCCCCTGTTTGGCTCAAGAGCAATGTTAAGGGCAGAGGAAAGGGACGCTCCAAGGAATCAATACTATCTGATGGAAAAGGCAGGGATTCCATACCCAAGGATATATAAAAAGCCGGATGAGATTGACAGGCTCGTTCTAGTCAAGGTGAGCGAAGCACAAAGAACCTATGAACGGGCATTCTTCTTCGCTTCAAGTCCTGAGGAATACATGGACAGGGCTGGCGAGCTTCTTGCTGCCGGGACAATAACAGAGGGTGCATTGAAGAAGGCGATAGTGGAGGAATTCATTGTAGGGGCCCAGGTGAATTTCAACTATTTTTACTCTCCCCTTGATGACCGGCTTGAATTACTGGGAACTGATACCCGAAGACAGACCAATCTGGATGGAATTCTCAGGCTTCCGGCACAGGAGCAGATTGAGGTTATGAGGTATGTTGCTCTGAAAACCGTTGAATCAGGCCACATAGCATGCACAGTTAAGGAGTCGCTACTGGAGCAGATATTTGAACTCGGTGAGAGATTCGTCAGAGTTTCGAAGAAGGAATATCCCCCGGGTATCATAGGTCCTTTTGCTCTTCAGGCAACCTTTACCCCCGGCCCGCCGAAGGAAATCGCAGTTGTCTTTGATATAAGCCTCAGGGTTCAGGGCTCTCCCGGAACACGGTTTACTCCCTATTCAGGGTATCTGTATGGAAAGGGAATTTCGGTTGGAGAAAGAATCGGGATGGAGCTCAGAAAGGCGGTTGAGGAGGAGCGGTTAGACGAGGTGGTCACATGATATCCAGCGATGAGATCCACAAGGTGCTTGAGGGATATGACAGAAAGAAGCTTACCATAGCAACCATAGGGAGCCACACAGCCATACAGATTCTGAAGGGGGCGAAGGATGAGGGGTTCAGGACTCTTGTTATCTGCAGGCCAGGAAGGGAGAAATTCTACAGGAGGTTTGGTATTGCTGATGAAATTCTCTCGGTCAAGGATTATCAGGACATCCTCAATGCCCAATTCCAGCAGGAATTGCTCAAGAGGAATGTAATCCTCATCCCTCACGGTTCGTTCGTTGAATATGTGGAGGCAAAGAATATAGAAAACCGGTTGAGGGTTCCGGTCTTTGGCAACAGGGCCGTTCTGGACTGGGAGTCCAACAGGGCCAGGGAGAGAGAATGGCTCAGGAAGGCAGGGCTCAGGATACCGGGAGAATTCAGCAGACCAGAGGATATTGACCGCCTTTCAATAGTAAAATTCCCGGGGGCCAGGGGTGGAAGAAATTACTTTCTGGCCAATAACGCTATGGAATTTGAGGAGAATATAAAAGGGATAAAACTGGAGGATAGGGAGAATTTCACAATTCAGGAATACATAATCGGGATAAGATTCTATCCCCATTACTTCTACTCGCCCCTGAAGGACAGGGTTGAACTGCTTGGGATTGACATAAGATATGAAACGAATGTGGACGGCGTTGCGAGGATATCCCATCTCCTTACTGAGCATCCTAACCCAAGTTTTGTTGTCGCCGGCAATATTCCTGTTGTCGCGAGGGAATCCCTCCTCCCCTCAATGATGGATATAGCCGAGAATCTGGTAAATGCATCAAAGGCTCTGTTCAGGCCAGGCATGGTTGGGCCCTTCTGCATCGAGAGCATCTGCACCGAGGAGCTGGAATTCGTTGTATTTGAAATATCTGCAAGAATTGTTGCCGGCACTAACCTTTACATGCAGGGATCGCCCTATTCGCAGCTTCTCTACAGAGAACCAATGAGTATGGGGAGGAGAATCGCAAGGGAGATAAAAGAGGCCGGGAAGAGATTGGATAGGGTCATATACTGATAAACAATGGATATTAAAAAACTGAAAGGGGTTAATGTAAATGTTCTTTTGCTTGGGGCTGTAAGCTTTTTGAACGACCTGAGCAGCGAGATGATTCTGCCTGTCCTGCCCCTGTTCATCATCAGACTGGGCGGCACCGGCCTGTTGGTGGGATTAATAGGCGGGTTGAGAGACAGTATCTCAAGCATTCTGAAGGTTCTGTCCGGGTACTACTCTGATAAAACGGGAAGGAGAAAGATATTTGTTTCCTCAGGGTATCTGACATCCTCCGTTTTCAAGCTATTACTTGCCTTTTCCAGAACATGGCAGCATATCCTGCTCTTTTCGGGCCTGGAAAGGGTGGGCAAGGGACTGAGAACCGCACCAAGAGATGCTATCATCTCGGACTCCATGCCCGGGGAGAGGGGCAAAGGATTCGGTATTCACAGGACGCTGGACACCCTCGGAGCGATATTTGGCTCGATTGTAGTCTTCCTCCTCTTCTGGTTTCAAAAACTTGATTTCAGTTCAATCATATTTATAGCAGCCATTATCTCATTTCTTTCACTAATACCGCTATATTTTGTGAAAGAGAAAAGGGGCAAACCATCAGGGATTAACCGGGGTATGGGCTATAAAAACCTCCCCCGTCCCCTTGGAATATTTATCCTGATTTCAGGAATTTTCGCTCTGGCAAATTTCAGCTATATGTTCTTCATTCTCAGGGCACAGGAGTTCTTTACCGGCAGATTGTCGGTTGGGGTGCCAATCCTCCTGTATGTCCTCTTCAATATCTTTTATGCCCTGCTCGCAACACCCTCCGGCATGCTATCCGATAGGGTTGGGAGGGGAACGGTCATCGCCTCCGGCTATCTGATGTTCTCACTCACCTCCCTTGGTTTTGCCTTTTTTAATTCCATAAATGCCTTTATGGTCCTCTTTGCAATGTATGGTGTGGCCACCGCAATGATTGACGGAAACCAGAGGGCTTATGTCTCTGATATGTCTCCGGGGGAATTAAGGGCTACAGGGCTGGGGGTCTTCCATACCACTACGGGTCTATTGGCACTTCCTGCCAGCCTCATAGCCGGATTCCTGTGGCAGATCTCCCCTGTGATGACCTTCATCTACGGTACCATATCCAGCACACTCTCCGTAGTTCTCTTCATCGCTTTCAGAAATTCCTTGAGGATGTAGCTTCAGGGTGACTAGAATTTATGAAAACCAGAGATTATAATATCGAGGTCAAAAGCTCCAGAAGAATTAAAGCTATAACTATTCCAACTACGAACCTCGGATCCATTTTCGGTCCGCCCTCATCTACATCAAAGTATCGGATAAGACCTGCCCCTCCAGCGGGGCCACTGTACTCTCTTTTCTTCAGTGCTGGCATCTTATATTAGAAATGGG
>WALD01000033.1 GCA_015523055.1 Candidatus Altarchaeota archaeon | reverse complement strand
AGTCTATATAGCCTACATAGATTAAGATGGAGATCAGAAAGATCCAGCTTACCGGCGAAACAACCTTTATCGTTTCACTGCCTAAAAAGTGGGTAACTAAAAACAATCTTGCAAAAGGGGACGCCGTAGCAATCCTTGAAAAGGACGATGAGCTGGTTATCCGACCAAAGAGCGAAAGGGGTCACGTTACCGAGATAAAGATAAAGCCTGAAAGCGATCTGGAACTGGTAAAGAGACTTATTATTACAAGATATATCCAGGGATATGACGGAATCTTTGTTACATCAAAGAAGCATATATCGCAGGACTTCAGAAAGGGGTTGGAGGGGGTGCCCATGTTTCTTATCGGTCTTGAGCCCTTTGGCGGAAGCTCCAACGAGATTACCTTCAGGATGCTAACCAAGGAAAAGGCCGAGGCCATTGAATCTGTCAGCAGGATGCATGAGATATCCATTATCTCATTGAATGAGGTGATGGATCAGATAGACATCGGGAGGTATGAGGAGGATGTGCTTAATGGCATAATAATGAGAGATAATGATGTGGATAAATTCTACTTCCTTATCCTGAGACAACTGTCTTCAAGGTCGGGCAGAGAGATAATTCCATTGATACAAATTATAAGGAGCATAGAGAGGATTTCAGATCATATAGAGAGGATAGCAAGGTTGATAATGGGGGGGGAGAGAATCAACAAGAAGGATATCGCCTCATATAAAAAACTGATTGATTTATATAACGATGCTATGCTTGCTCTGAGGTCTGAAAACATACATATAGCAAATGATGTTATAAAGGATGTCAGGAGGATGAGGGATGAAGAGGAGGTTCTGCTGGAGAGATTTCTGCAGAAAAAGAAGAGTTGTTCCCTTCTTATACTTGAGAGTTTCAGAAGGATTGGAGAATACATCTCCGACATTGCGGAAGCGGTAATAAATCTGTCATGACATGGCTATGGGGGGATAAAGGCAGACCATTTTTAAATTATAGAACCAAATAATTACAAAAATGATCCAAGACCTTGTCATAGTCGGAGCCGGTCCGGCAGGAGTTTCCGCGGGGATTTATGCGATAAGACGCGGTTTAAAAGTGGTAATTCTCGAAAAGGCATCTGTTGGGGGACAGATGCTACTGACCAATGAGATTGAGAACTGGCCCGGCGTTGAATTAATCTCCGGTGCTGAATTAGCTGGGAGAATGGAATCCCACCTCAAAAAGCTCGGGATTGAGATAAAGAATGAGGAGGTTATAGGTATGTCCCTTGATAAGGATATAAAGAAGGTAATCACGAGGGATGAGGAATATGAAACCAAAGCACTTATAATCGCAACCGGAGGGCAGCACAGAAAGCCGGGGATCAGGGGTGAGGACGAGTTTGCAGGAAAGGGAGTCAGTTACTGCGCTACCTGTGATGCCCCATTCTTCAAGGACAGGACAGTTGCAGTAGTCGGGGGAGGGAATGCTGCTGCCGAGGATGCCCTTTATCTGAGTGATATTGCATCAAAGGTTTATCTGATTCACAGGAAGGAATCCCTCAGGGCAGAGGAGGCGGTGCAGGATAAATTAAGGAAGAAGGGGGTTGAATTCATCCTGAATGCTGAGGTTGAGGAAATTCTTGGCGAGGAATTTGTAAATTCTATTAAACTGAAGGATGGAAAAATACTTGAGGTTGATGGGGTATTTATATCTATAGGAATTGTGCCGAGCACCACCCTGGCCAAGGGAGCAGGGGTGGGAGTGGATGAGAAAGGTTATGTAAAAATTAATAGGGATCAGGAGACTAATCTGCCAGGGGTTTTTGCAGCTGGCGATGTCACCGGTGGAGTGATGCAGATTTCAACAGCAGTAGGGGAGGGGTGCATTGCCGCCCTGTCAGCCTATACCTATGTGAAGAAGCCATACTGGAGCAACCCGCAGCCGTAGCTGAATCCTCTTCTGGATATAACATCAGGATATGAGAAGTTGCATCAGAAATTTCCCCGAAGGGCGGAGCGGAGTCATAATACTTGTTATATTCCCTGAAGGGTAAAATTTTAGTGCAACGTTCCGAAGGAAAATTTTTGAGTTGAGTTCTCGCTGATATGATGATTTAAAGGG
>WALD01000032.1 GCA_015523055.1 Candidatus Altarchaeota archaeon | reverse complement strand
GGGTAAGAGGTAATCCTGAGTGGGTGATGTTTTAAATAATTCTACCTAATGAATTATGTGTCAAAAATGGAGGAATTGGAGATTAAGATTATCAAACCAAAGGTATGGGGCTTTGAGATTGTAAAAGGAAAGGATGCCTGGAGGGAGGTTGTTTATTCAGCCAGAATGAGTGGTGTTCCACCACAGGTTAGGGACAGGAATGTATTTAAAATGATGGTGGAAAACGACTACAGCTCCACATTAGAACACATAATCATAAAATTTGATCTGAAAATGTCAAAGGGCAATGCTCCGGAGTTTCTGGAGCATCGGATGGTAAGTCATACCGGGTATTCTACAAGGTATATACCAATCAACCGGGGCATAGACAAAGAGGAAGAGGCTTATGAGGTAATCCTCCCGCTCCATTTGCTGGATGAAGACAAAAGGAGGGAAACAGGCAACCTGCTTTACGATTCTGTTAAAAATTCGATTGAGAATTACCGGAAGATTACCACCGGGAATATACCGAGGGAGATAGCAAGATATGTGTTACCCTTTGCTCAGGCAGTTGGAGTTTATCACGTTACCCTGAATCTGCGTTCTTTACTCAATCTATTTTCCCTGCGTCTATGTGTCAGGTCTTCGCCGGAATTTCGTTGTATTGCAAGCCAGTTATACTTTAATATAATAAGGGAGTTGCCAGAGCTGGAAGGGCTTATAGGATGTCGTGGATTCATGAGAGGTGTATGCCCCGAAAGCAATGTTACCGGAGTCAGGGCAGGGGAACAGCACCCTTTATACCCTGTATGTCCCTTCAAGTCTCCGGACACCGACATCTTTATTCCCACCCTGAAGGAACTACGAAATGGGGTGAAACTGAAAGAATTTAATCGGGAAAAAGCACTGAGGGTCCAGGAGGCAGATTATAGGAGATGGATGGAATGGGAATAGAATTCTGGATGGATATGGGGTTTATCTATCTTTATTGCTAATAGGGATTCTTCAGCAAGTTAGGTATATCGTGTGCATAATAGATTACTGGTTTTTTATGCTGTGTTGAATAAATCCGCTTGTTGAATAACCCCTTTCAAAAAAAACCTAAACCAGCTGGTCCAGTCCCTTACCCTGACTGACTCTAAAGGAGCCCCGCATAGTTTAGACTAACTCCTCCCTTAGCTCCCTTGCTGCCTGGCACATATTCCTGAGTTTTTCAAATGCTATTCCCTGTGGAAGGAGTTTCAGGCCGCAGTCCGGATCAACATAGATTTTTTCAGGTTCTACCAGTTGGAATGCCTTCCTTATATTCGTCTTGATCTCCTCAACAGATTCAATCCTTCTGGTATGAACGTCTAAACAGCCAAAGCCGATGTCCTTTGTGAATTCATATTCTTTAAAAATTTCGATGTCCTTGAAGTTCTTGTTCGCCAGTTCAAAATCTAATTGATCTACCGGAAATTCCAGAACCTCCGGATATATCTTTGAATAATCACCATAGCATATATGAATTCCAAGGTATGCGTTAATGCCCTTTGTTGCTATCTCTAGAGAATTCTTCGCAATTTCGATTTCATCCGGATGGGTTGGGATAGCGGGATCGTCTATCTGAATATACCCTGCACCTGCTTTAACAAGCCCCCTGAGATCCTCATTGATTACCTCTGCAAGGGCATATACTGCATCCTCTTTCCTGGGATAGAATTCATTAAAACTCCAGTCGACAATCGTGTAAGCCCCCGTTATCGGAACCTTTATCTCATTGGTTGTAATCGTTCTGAGGGAACTGTACTCCGGGATAGTTAGTTCATCCCTGTATCCGACACGAGAAACTATTGCGGGTTTCTTGTAATAATTATTGCCCCAGACCCTGACATCGCCATATATTTCGAAACCATCAATATGTTCAGCAAAGTAGGACGTCATTTCCTCCCTTCTCATCTCCCCATCCCACAGAATATCAACCCCTGCAAGTTCGTGTTCCTTGACGACTGCCTTAATGGAATCCTGATACGCCTGCTCCATAATCTCGTCTGAAATTTTCCCCTTCGCGTATTCTCCTATGAGATGGTTAAGCCATTTTGGCTTTGGATAACTCCCGACAACAGTGGTTGGTAATAATCTTCTGGTCATCTTTTTACACTCCTTTCCTGGAATTCTCCAGAATTCTTTAAATTCTTTACCGGGTAATCTTCGCCTTCATCCGGTGTTTCCCTCCATATCCTCTGTGTTTTCATGGTATCCTGCTGAAGTCTGTTAATAAATCCGAATTGAATCACATGCCCCCCTTCCAGCCCTCCTGCTCCATAGCCAAAAACCTCTCCAGCTCTCCCGGCCCCATCACCGTTGGTTTTATCTCAACCTCTGCACCAAGCCCTTCTATCGGCTCCCTTACACTATTCACAAGATAATCCTTGATAGGAATGTTGGGGGACGGGAATGCCATAATAATCGTGACCCTGCCCTCTTTGACGGATATCTCCTTGACTATTCCCAGATCAACCAGGGTGTGGTCAACCGCAGGATGCTTTACCTGTGATATTACTCTCTGAATCTCCTTTTCTGATACCTCTTCAGTCATTATTCTCTCCTTCCCACCCCTGCCAGAGGATAGTTTTTCTCACCAGCGAGTATGGGAACATTAAGCCAATTCTCAGGTGGCACAAAGGGACACACATATGCATCACTGTATGCACACCAAGGATTATACGCTGCATTAAAATCAACGATCCATCTCCCATCGGCAGTTCGATGCCTCTCTATTTCAAGGTCAAGATACCGTCCTGCTCCGTATGTTTCCTTACCACTCGTTGCGTCACGAAAGGGGATAAATAACAGTTCTTCTGTCGGATCGCTTTTATATGCCTGAAGTTTATAATCCCCCCCATTTATCCTGAATCGGAATTCGCCCCACCGTATGAGTTCACGCTCTCCACCTTTTGTATCACCCACCCTCAGCTTCTTCTTTTCCTTATGTTCGTGAAGATCAAGCTCAAACCGATATGCAGGGTCTGGAGGATAATAAGAGAGTCCTCTGAACCTCTGGAGGTCTGCCGGTGGTATTGGCGATTGCGGATGACCGCTACCAAAGAATTCATCCTTTGCCCTGCGATCCATCTCAAGAGATGTCCTCCATTTCTCCACATTTATCATAGTCTTCTTCTCTCCCTGTTCCTTTCGTAGATTCCCTGGAAGGGGTGAATACCCATTAGATTACTGAATCGCACATCGTCCTGAGTTTTTCAGACGCCTTCTGATAAGGCAGAAACTCCAGGCCTGTATTGGGGGATACATAGAGCACATCTGAATCAATAATCCCCAGAATTGCATTAATCCTTTCTTTTATATCATCTCTCCCCTCTATTTTTGTGTTTCTTCCGTCAACTATCCCGGCCTGAATCTCCTTTGTTACCCTGTACTCTCTGAGCAATTCCAGATTTTTCTCGTAACCCTCAACAAAATCCAGCCCGAGAACATCTACCGGAAAGTCGAGAATTTCCGGGAATATGGCTTCGGCATCTCTGAAGTAGGTAGCAAGGAAGAACTTTGCCTCAACACCCCTATGAATTACTTCAATCGCCTCTCTTGTAATCTCCAGATCCTCCTTGCCGGCATATAGCAGTGAAGGTTCGTCAATTTGAATGTACTCTGCCCCGTTTTCTACCAGCTTTCTTACCTCCTGATTCATGATTTTTGCCATGTCCATTATGAATTCCTTTTTATTTTTGTAGAATTCATCTTTTGAAAGTTCAACCAGGGTAAAGCATGAGATTACTGCCTTGATTTCCGGCTGAATTTCATGAGCGAGTCTAAATTCTTCTGCAATAATGTCCCCCCTCCTCTCGAGCTTTGTCGTTGCCCTGGGCATCAGGTAATATGTGTTGTTGTCAAAATATCTTATCAGCCCGCTCATCTCAAAGCCCTTAATCCTTGTGCAGAGATGGCAGAGCATATTCTGCCAGACCAGCTGACCGTCGGTGAGGAGTTTTATACCTGCATTCTTCTGCTCATTCAGGATTTCGGCCAATGCCTTTTTATATTCACCCTTCTCTATCTCATTCATACCCTCCTTCTGTAACCCCTCCACCCTTTTCAGATACTCTTTAAACCAATCCGGTCTTGGATAACTGCCGATTGTTGTTGGAATTATCTCCATAACATGTTAGAATTAGAAACCAGCATTTATATTTGCCCCCAAATTCTCTTAATTTCAGAGTTATCCTCTTTATATGCAATTGAAAGGGGGGTCAGGGTTGAATTTAAATACCTCTTTAATCTAATTCTAATTGATAGCTATAAAATGTCCAGAGTAATCGAGGCCTATGGCAATGTGAAGATAATGGAGGATGATAAAAGTACAATCCCCCTCTATATAGTCCTGCCCCCCCGGTTCTCGAAAGAGGAGGCATCAATTGTGGAAAGGCCAAAGGCCCTGATAAGCAACTACCGGGAAATAATAAAGAAGCTGGAGGCATTTAGAACAGCCGAGGAGAAGGAGGCGTTTCTTGTTGAATATGTGAAGAAAGAGCTGAGGGATAAGGGAATTTCTCCGGATAACATAGACCGGATTGTTACCCTGATCATAGATGACGTTTTTTTTGGTTATGGGCGAATAGGCACACTTATGAGGGACGAAAACCTTGAGGAGATCATGATAAATGGCGTTGGACTTCCAGTTTTTGTCGTGCACAAGAGGTATGGAATGTGCATGACAAATATTGAGTATGAATCCCCTGAAGCACTGTATGAACTGATAGACTGGCTCTCAAACTATAGTGGCAGGAAGGTTAACTATGAAACTCCTCTTTTAGATGCGCATATGCCGGACGGCAGTAGAGCAAATGTTGCTGTATCCCCCGCAGTTCCGAACGGTCCATCGGTAACGATAAGAAAATTCAAAAAGGTTCCATTCAACATCATAGACCTGATAAAACTGAAGACACTCTCTATAGATCTGGCGGCGTTCCTCTGGCTTGGGGTTGAGGGCATGGGCATACAACCCTGTAACATTCTGGTTGCGGGGGGATCAGGAAGTGGAAAGACGACGATGCTTAATGCCCTGGCAATGTTTATGCCGCACAGCGAGAGGATTGTTACTGTTGAGGATACACTGGAGCTGAATTTTGAATTTCTGGAGAACTGGGTAGCGATGGAGGCCAATCCATCGGTTCTCGGCGAGACAAGAATAAATTCTGAGGCTCTGGTTGAGAATACATTAAGAATGCGTCCTGACAGGGTTATTGTGGGTGAGGTCAGGGGCAGGGAGGCTTATAGCCTTCTCGTTGCAATGGACATAGGGCTTGACGGCTCCATGTGCACGATTCATGCAAACACAGCAAGGGACAGCACCCTGAGATTAATGGACGATCCAATGAACATACCCATAAGAATGATACCTCTTATTGACCTGGTGCTGGTAATGAATAGACACTTTTTCAGGGGCAAGGGAGTTATAAGAAGGGTTACAGAGGTAGCCGAGATAGCAGGTATTGAAAAGGAGGTTATTCAGCTTGGTGATATATATACATGGAGGGCCAAAGAGGATAAGGTGGCAAGAACGGATTACCCGATACTCCTGAAGGATAAGATAGCCGATAGGTGTTCAGTAAGTAAAAAGCAGTTAAATATGGAGCTATTTCTGAGAGAAAAGGTGCTTGAATATATGGTAAAGAGAGATATAAACGACAACACAGAGGTTATAGAAATGATACATAACTACAATATGAACCCCAGATCGGTTTTGTCAAAGATAAATCCAAAGCTTGTTAGATATGCCAGAAAATAGCTAGTAGACCTTCTCAGGGTCAAATACCTTTTTTGCAACTATCTCCAATTCATCGTCCTTGAATCTTCTGAAGAAACAACTTCTATATCCCTTGTGGCATGCTGCACCCTTTTGCTCTACCTTAAACAGGATTGCATCTCCATCGCAATCAATGAGAATTTCCCTGATTCTCTGTATATGCCCGGAGGTTTCACCCTTGAGCCAGAGTTTCTTACGAGAGGTTGAGAAATAATGTGCCTTCCCTGTTTCAATGGTTTTCTGGATTCCCTCCCTGTTAGTAAAAGCCACCATGAGAACCTCGTTGTTGCTGAAATCCTGGGTGATTGCAACGATTAAATCAGGGATCCCATCAACCTCCCTGAACCTCAGTTTATTGAAAGGAAATCGCACCATGTTATTTACCCTGTTAGTTATTTAGTTCTGGGTGTTAAATAACTACTAACTGGAATAGAGTGGTCTAAATATGGTCTATACTAAAAAGAGAAAAAAGAAAAAACAGCAACAAACTCCCGAGGCAGTGATACGAGTAAGGACCCCGAGGGAAGGGCAGATCCTTGGAGAGGTGGAACAGCTTCTGGGAGACAGGAGGATGTTGGTTAGATGCACTGACAGGAATGCCAGGATTTGCAGAATTCCCGGTAAGATTCGGAGGAGAATATGGATCAAAGAGGGGGACATAGTCCTCGTGGAACCCTGGAGCGTCCAGACCAATAAAAAGGGCGATATTCTATGGAGATATAGCCACCATCAGGCTGACTGGTTAGAACGGAGGGGTTTTCTTGAGGGGATAGAAGAGATTTAACCCCTATATTGTTCCAGATATTATACGCCACAAAAAAGAAGACAGAGTTTGAGCTTCGTAAGATCTCCCGGGTCAGTATTTGACATATTCAGCTGATGACTCTGTACGCCAGGTATATAAACCCTCACTCTACTATAACACTATTAGATAACGGTGTATAATATGAGAAGAGAATACGGTGAAAGGGAAATGTATAAGATAACCTGTGCTGAGTGCGGACGGGAGGCTGAGGTTCCCTTCAAGCCGGACGGTACGCGCCCAGTGTACTGCAGGGACTGCTACATGAAGAGAAGAAGAAGGTACTAATTCTGTTAGTATATCTGAATTCGGTAGTATAATATTTTATTTGTGCGGGGTGGGGTGCCCCTGTTTTTTATTCTTATTAATCCTGATATTTGGTGATGCAAAAAGAAACCATCAGAGCGAAGGGCCATGGGAATGTAACCGCAAGGCATAGGACTACCCTGGAATTCACAAAGGAGAAACATTTAACTCCGAAGGGGGATTGTATTCTGGCAATTGATGCTGACAGAGGGTTGCAGGAATTCTCAGAGAAATTTAAGTCAGCGATGAGAGATAATGATGCCCTTCTTGAGATTATAATGTCCTGTGATGGAGTCTCTGAGACGGTCAGGGCGAGGGGGCATCCGAAACTGCCTTTAACCCACCCTACTGACATGGTGATCAGAAAGAGTGACTTTATATGCAATAGAACCCTTGCAATAAAGGCCGATAAGGCCTCTATTGACCTGAGCAGGAAACTGATAGAAAAACTGAAAGAAGGAAAGGATGTGGAGGTTGAATTCAGGATAAAGAAATGACGGTCAAGATTGAAGACACTTATGCAGAGGCATTTTCCGGCTACTATTCGGAGATTCTTGTTACCGCAAGGGACGAGAAGTGGTTACTGGCCGCGGTGAATTCGGCAACCGGATTTGCCACATCCTGCATAGGGTGCGGCTGTGAAGCAGGGATAGACCGGATTCTGCCAGAGGGGACCCCCGACGGGAGAATAGGGGCAACACTACAGTTCTGGGTCCCTGTATGGAAGAGGGAAGCTGTGAAGGCCATGGAGTCTGAATTAATTCACAGAATAGGTCAGTCAATACTGACTGCTCCCACAACGGCGGTATGGAATTCAACGGATGCCGGGGTCGGGGAGAGATTTGATATCGGAAAAAAACTGGGTTTCTTTGGTGACGGGTTTCAGAAGAGTGATAAGATTCATGGCAGGAATGTAATAAGAATTCCCAGAATGATGGGAGAATTCCTGATTGAGGAGTGGATTGGTTATGGCCGGGGCATTATGGGTGGCAACCTCTGGTTCTTCGGCGACTCCGAGGATTCGGCACTGGAAGCAGCAGAGAAGGCTGTTGAGGCAATCAGGGCGGTGGGCGGTGTTGTAACCACCTTCCCGGGTGGGGTGTGTGCATCGGGCTCAAAGGTAGGGTCAAGGTATAAGTCCCTTGTTGCCTCCACCAACCACAGATTCTGCCCAACGCTGAGGGGCAGTGTGAAAGATAGCCGCATTCCAGAGGATGTGAATTCTGTTTCGGAGGTTGTCTTTAATGGTGTCAGTGAGGAGAGAGTCAGGGAGGCGATGAAGAAGGCAATAAATGCAGTCAGGGACAGCCCGGGTCTAATAAAAATCTCTGCAGGAAACTATGGGGGAAAGCTGGGCAGGTACAAAATCAGGCTGAAAAGATGATGAGAAGAATTGCTAACCTGGCACGGCTCGCTGCTGTGCTTGAGGTTTCTTCGGAAAAGCCAGGCAATGTTGATTCAGAGCATGATTTCCCGGATACGAGTTATGAGGATTTTCTTTCCGGGGCTATTGCCCTTGGATCGGGAATTGAAATCTCTGCTGCTAACGGATTTAGGGCCGGGAAGGGTGAGATTGGCGTTAATGAGATAGGAATCGGGAATTCCATCCTGAGATGTGTTTCCGATATCAAAGAATCTCATGATGGAGGGAATACCCATCTTGGGACAGTGATGCTCTTCGTTCCGATAGCCGCCGGGGCAGGGCTTTGCATGGGCATGGGAAAAGAGCTGAAGGGGGGACTGAGGAATTCCATAGTTGAGGTTGTGAAGAATTCCACCCTGAAGGACTCCAATAAGCTCTATGATGCTATCGAGCTTTCAGAGGTTAGCGGCCTGGGGAGGCTGGTCAGGAAAGAACTGCCGTTTCATGAACTGATGAAGAATTCTCTGGAAAGAGACACCATAGCGGATGAGCTGGGTGAGGGGCTGCCGATAGTCTTTGAGAGGGGTATTCCTGCACTGGATAGAAACTATGGGGTGAGTGGGGGTCTGAGGAGGGCAGTGAGTCAGACCTATCTTGAGCTTCTTGCAGAATTTCCCGATACCTTCATAGCAAGGAAATTATCCATGAGGGATGCAGAGAAGGTTTCGAAGAAGGCTAGAGAAGTAGTTGGGAAGGGGGGGGTTTTCACTGATAAGGGCATTCGAGCTGTGGAGGAATTTGATAATTTCCTGAGGAATTCTGAAAAGAAATTAAACCCGGGGACTACCGCTGACCTCGTTGCGGCTTCCCTTTTCGTTTGGATGCTCTTGCGTTTGTGACCAACCTTTCCCCCAGGGTGAGGGGTTTCCATTCTGCATTGGAAGCTCTTGAACCCCCTCTATATCCATTATCTTTCTTACGCCTATGCCAAGGTATAGTGCTGCAAATACCCCTATGAATGATGGCAGCAGGTAGAAGAATATCCGGTTTAGAATGGTTCCTGCCGTTGCTATGACCTGCGGTATGCCCAGAGCCATGAATATTGCCACGGATGTTCCCTCCCAGATTCCGATTGCTCCCGGAATGGCAGGGAAGAATGAGATCACCGAGGTTGTCGTTTCTACGATGAGGGCATAACGGAGAGGTATTCCAAAGCCAAGAGCGCGGAATGCCAACCATAGTCTCAGGATTCGGAGAGCCCATATAGTCATTGATACGAGGGTGGCAGAGAATATGATGTCCCTGTCGAGCATGTGCTTTCTCATGGCCAGGTTGAATTTGACTGAGATATCATCTATATTGGATCTAAACCTCATTGAGCCTCCCCCTCGGATGGGTATTCGGGACATTATTGCACCGAAGATATGCACAATTCTGCCCAGAATCTCCCTGTTAAGGGCAGTGGAAAGGGTGATTATAAAAACAAGCAGGAGGATTGATGCAATTATTCCCAGGGCAATTACAATCTCTATCGGAATTCCCATTGAGAATACCAATACGATTGCTGTCGCGCTCAGGATGAAGAGAGGGAATATCTCTATAAAGAGATCAGCAATTACACTGGATGCTGCTGTAGTTATGGAAATTCTCTCCGTTTTTGAGAGAAGGTATGCTTTCACGGGCTCCCCCCCAGCGAGGCCGATAGGGGTTATGTTATTGATTAGATATCCGATAAAGGTTGCCGGAATCAGGTTTCTCATTGAGACATTTGAGTGTTTGAGAATTATTCTCCATTTCAATGCTGCCATTACCATGGTTGAGAGCTGAATCAAAAACAGAAGGATTAGATATTCAATCTGGATGGAGCAGAGCATCGCAATAACTCTGTCGAAATCCACATAGTAAAAAAGAACCGCCAGAATTCCGAGTCCAATCAAAAACAATATCAACAACCTGCGCTTCATCTTTGTAGTGTATCTATTTTAATGCGAGCGGGCTAAAATACTTAGTAGTATGTTAAGGATTTCTGTAATTGTACCTGCGCTCAATGAAGATAAGGATATAGAACACTGCCTCAGATTCATAAGGGGACAGGGTTATCCTAATTTTGATATAACCCTTGTGGATTCCGGCTCAACGGACAGGACGGTTGAGATAGCAAGAAGATATGTAGATAAAATTTTAGTGATGAAGGCAGATGGCCCGGGCCCGGCGAGGAATCTCGGTGCCCGGGACAGCAATGCTGATATTGTGGCTTTTACGGATGCCGACACCCAGGTAGCTCCAAACTGGATTGAGAAAATAGCAGAGGATTTCTCTGACCCGGAGGTTATAGGGGTTGGGGGAATTTTCAAACCCAGAAATCCAAGGCTTCTGGACAGGATTATGTTCAAGATAAATTCCGACTGGTGGTATCGCCTCACCGCAAAGATTGGCTTCTACCAGCTCGGGACTCCAAACTGCGCCTACCGGAGAGATGCCTTCCTTAGGGCCGGGGGGTTTGACGAATCGCTGTCGATGCTTGAGGATACAGAGTTGTCCCTGAGAATGAGTAGATACGGCAAGCTTATCATAGATAAAGACCTCTGGGTATATAATTCTGCAAGGAGGTTCAGACAGGAGGGCTATCTCAGGGTTTTCATCAGATACCTGAAGGCCTACTTTACCTTGTTTATTGGCCGGGGCGTGAAGGAAACACACTTCAATACTATCAAACATTAGAATCAGGATGTTCCTATAATCCTGACAAATGAATCAAAGAGGGGTTCGTTGCTCCTTACGGAATAGAAATCCACCCCAACATCGTCGCAGATGCTACGGATATGGAGTATGTGTTCTTCCAGCCTTTTCTGATAGTCTTTTCTGAATCCAGGGCTGAGGAAGGTCTTTATTGTTTCTGTCCCCTCCATATCCTCAAATTCCACATCATCTCTCCATCTCAGGTTTATCTCCCCCGGGTCAAGAACCTGCACTATCTTGGCGTCCCTGGAGCTCTTTGCTATCCTGTAGATTCCGTCGCGGAGTGACTGTATTGGCTCCATAAAATCCGAGATAACAATCATAAATGCCCTAGACTTTATCATTGATGAGTACTGCTCCATGCACATCTTGAGGTTGGTTTTCCCCCCCTGCTCTGCCCTGTTCAGCATCTCTATAACCCTGAAGAAATTCCTCTTGCCTTTCTTCGGCTGCATCAGGCGGCCTATGTCCTCTCTGTAAAGGGTTGTTGTGAATTTCTCATAATTCTTCATAGCAACATAAACAAAACCTGCTGCAAGGCTTCCTGCATAGTCGAATTTTCTCATCCCCTCAATCGAGAAATCCATGCTGGCTGAAGAATCTACCAGTATGTGGAGTATCTGCTTCCTCTCCTCCTCAAATCTCCTTATGTACAGCTTCTCTGTCCTCCCATAGAGTTTCCAGTCTATCGCCCTGAAATCGTCCCCCGGGACATACTCTCTGTGGTCAACTATCTCAATACCTCTGCCCATCATCACGCTCTTCCTGCCGCCCATATAGAGAGAAGAAACCTTCCTCCTGGCAATAATGTTCAGTTTCTTCAGCTGGTCCAGAAAAGTGGGGTCTATGGGCATTTTATATTAATTTATGACGGAGAGATATTTATTTCGATTGGATTGGGTGGAATTCAACACAGCCTGAATTCGTGAAGAAGGTTGATTCTATTGCTATGGGTTTAGGCAGGTAAATAGGAGTTACCACCACTTCATACTCTCCTTAAATCTATCGATCTTTTCTTTTTTCTCTGGCTTTCTGAAAACATAGAGATGCTCGTGCATCACAAGAAGGAAGTTAAACTCCTTAGATTTGTTTGTCCAGAATCCAGTAGTTTTGCACTGCCACTGGTGTTTGATTATGTCCTCCTTTAAAATGAATCCAACATCCAAAAATGATTCCATCACTCTAGGAGTTACAGGGATATAGTGTTTGTGCCTTCTGGTGTCACCCATCAAAATAGCGCAATAGTGCCCCGGTTTGATTACCCTGTAACATTCACTTGCAACTTCTTTCATCTCCTCCACAAACTCGTCGATGTTGTGGACTTTAGATAAGTCCTGCTCGATGTTGTTTTTCGAATTTTTTGAATAAGATATGATGTTGGCATAGGGCGGGTGTGTTGCTATCAGGTCAACTGTCTCATCTTTTATCTTATCTAAATTCCTAGCGTCCCCTACGAATGTTCTTTGTGCCGTTTTTGGAAAATCCGAGTTTAGAGGGTTGTAATCAAAGTTCAGCCTATCTCTTGTCAGCATTATTGACTCCTCGTTTATGTCCACCCCGATTCCGGTCCTACCAAGAAGTTTACATTCTATAAGTGTTGTTCCACTACCCACCATCTGATCAAGAACCAGATCACCTTCCTTTGAATATCTGAGAATTATATTCCGGGGTATTTCCGGGGCCCAGTTCCCTCTGTAGTCCCCTTTGTGAGTTGCCCAGTTCCCCCGTCTAGGAAAAGACCAGACAGTAGTACATTCAAGTTCAAATTTATCTGGCTGGAACTTTTTTATTCCTTTCTTTTCACCTATCTTTATCTCTGTATCCTCTACCACAACCTTCTTATGCTTTTTTATGAAGTCTTTATAATCGTCTTCTGTGACCTCTTTCATCGAAGCGTATTTCTTCTTTACCATATTATTTTTCTTTAACTTTTTGGCTGACCACAGAGAGGGATTTCAGATACTCCATAATCGCCAGCCTGGAAATCTCGGATTTCTTCATTCCAAGTTTCTTGCAAACGTCTTCAAGGATCTCCTCCGTTTCGTCTGGTAGTTTATAGCGTATATATCC
>WALD01000031.1 GCA_015523055.1 Candidatus Altarchaeota archaeon | reverse complement strand
TTGTATTGCTGAGTATAGGTCTTGCTTCTGCGCAGAACACTGCTGTACAGACTGCAATCAGCTGTATGGCCTGCAGGATAATGCAGATTATATTTATGATAATTGGTATGATTGTAACCCTGGTGATAATATTCGCCGGGCTCAAATGGGTTGGCTCGGGGGAGGACCCTGATGCAAGGAATCAGGCGAAGCAGATGATAATCCATGCCATAGTTGGACTGGTCATTGTAATAATAGCAGCTTATATAGTAAGCTGGCTGACAAGCAGTCTTATGGAGTTCACGATTGCTGACCCTGCCAGTGCAGTTAGTGGTTGTGATACATGGTGTACCTACGCCGGCACCCCATAGTTTATCTCCTTCTTTTTCTTTTATTTTTCTTTATTCCTGCAGTCGTAGACATATATATCCCTGATTCTTCTATCCAGTCTGCAGGAGATGTTCACATATTTGCTTATTATGGGGATATTCAGCCTTTTTGAAACTATTACATAACTGCCGTTTACAAGGGAATTCACCATCTCTTCATTCTGATAGTCGCTGAACCTCGGGTCTATTATATTCATATCTACTACATGGTTTGCCATTTCCCTATCAGAAAGGAAGGCAACCGCTGGAGCAAGCACCGGGGACCCGGTAATCTTTCCTTCCCCCACAAGGTTCATATACCCTACAGTATCCATGAGTGGGCTGTACCACAGTGCATAGGTAGATATGAAAGTGCTAATGTGAATAAAGATAATAATAACAATAACCGACTTCAGGAAGAGCTGCTTCCAGGAGTCCTTCAGCCAGCCTGCTGTCCTTCCTGCCAGTAAAGCTAAAGCGGGAGCGGCGTTTATTAGATAGCCATAGGAGCTGATGTAGAATGGATACCTGATGATGAATATTGCAGCCAATGACAGAAAAGCCCAGATGGACAATAGCATATCTATTCCTCTTTTCTCTCTAAGTGCCAGATACATACCCCCAAGGCCCAAAGGCAGAAGAAGTAAATACCTGGGAATTCCATTCCTGAGCAAGAAGAGCACCTTTAGAAAAATCGGGCTGTCTGCCTTCATTGCATGGAAGCCGAGTATCTGCTCAAGCATTGGTGTGCCATTGTAATGGATTAATACCGGAGCGACAGCAAGGAGCAGGCCAGCCAGAAGAAGGACATATACTCTCCAGTTCTTCATCCTTTGAATTAAAAGATAAACCAGAATACTCACCAGCGGAATTATAGCAAATAGGCGATATATAGCCGAAATTCCCAGGAGAAATCCCGAGATGAGAATTCTCCACGACTCTCTCTTCTCAAGACCATCAAACAACAACAGAATAGCCAGGAGGCTGAAGAACATCATCTCCGAGAACATCATCGCGCTCCTTGTGAACTGGACGACTCCGACGCTTATGGAGAAGACAAAGGCACTCAGCAGCGCTGACCTGAGTCCATAGAATTTCCTTGCTATCAGATAAACCAGAGATATACTTCCTATGCTCAGGATTACAGGAATTATCTTGGCCTGCCAGACTCCAACCCCAAGCAGGCCGAAAATCCACGATGTAATTAATGGATAGGCCGGAGGATGGGCAAGGAAGAAGTCCCCATACGGCTTTAAACCCTGATAGACCTGCTTTGATGCCATCACATATACTGCCTCGTCAGAGACCATCAGCATATTCACAGTAGAGAGGCGAAGCATGGTGCCAAGCAGGAGAATAAAGAGTATGTAGTTTTTCGCATCCCTCTTCTTCAGGGCGGAGAATAGGGGATTTGACCTCTTACCACCCATATATGAGTAGAGTAGTTCTATCAGGACAATCAAAAGCGGAATCCCAAGCAGGCATGGCGATAAATATCTGATGAAATCCATATCCCTCACCAGCTAACCTTGACCTCATCGGTCCGGAATCTCGGCTTTACTATTGTATCCTCAATGCTCTGCCGAACTCCAGCCTTATGCATAATCTCTCCAAGAAGAGCAATCATGACCCCATTATCGCTGCAGTATCCTCCTGGAACCCCGAATTTAGCTCCATGCTCTTCTGCCATCAGCTCCAGCATCTCCTGAAGTCTCTTATTATTCCCAACACCCCCTGTAAGAAGGACCTCCTTCAGCTCCAGATGTGCCAGAGCTCTCTCAGTAACCTCAGTAAGCATCGAGAAAGAGGTCTCCTGTAACGAAAAGCACAGGTCCTCGATTGAATTCTTCCCGGACCTGAATTTCTCAGTAGCATTCGTGAGAATTCCTGAGAAGGAGAGATCTGTGCCTTTCACAACATAGGGCAGTTCAATGAAATTCCTTCCCTTCTTTGCAAGGGTCTCTATCTTCGGCCCTGCAGGATGCATCAATCCCGTCTCTCTTCCGAACTTATCGAGCATGTTGCCTATGCCTATGTCCAGGGTCTCACCGAAGATTCTATACGCCCCTTTCTCCAGCTTCAGAATCTGTGTATTCCCCCCTGAGACATAGAGGGTGAGAGGCTCCTTAAATCCACAGAGGAACCTTCCAATCTCTATATGGGCTACACAGTGATTCACGCCGATGATTGGAATTCGATGGTGTAATGAAAGGACTCTTGCCCCTGTAGCAACTGTTCTGAGGCAGGGGCCAAGACCGGGTCCCTGTGAAAAGGATATCAGGTCAATATCCTTGAACCCAAGCCCCGCTCCCGCCAGAGCGGAATCCAGAGAATTCTTCATATTCTCGCCAAGAAATTGTGCCGCTTCTCTGGGATGAATTCCCGCCCTCGGCTGATAGACTGTTCTGACATCAGCAAGAATTCTATCACCCTCAATTATCCCGATCCCCAGCGTATGGGCCGTTCCCTCAATCCCCAGCGTAATCATCCTGCTTTAAAGACATCTGAGAATAATAATATATATAGAGATGAAGACAGGAATACTATCCGGAACAAAGGTCCTCGTCGGAGAATCAACGCTTAAGTCCTTTCTCAGGGAGAAGGGATTCGGAGAGGAGAAGGGAGCCAGACAGGAGGTTTCTATGATAGAAGCAATCTTCCTGCTGGAGGGTGATAAGATGAGGGTCAATGATGGTAAGAAGAACCTTGATTTTGAGGATTTATTAAAGATAGGGAGCAGAGTAGAGGAAAATTTCTATTCCAAGTATATTGTCTATAAAGACCTTCGGGAGAGGGGCCTTTTGGTAAGAACAGGACTTAAATTCGGTGCCGACTTCAGGGTCTATGAAAGGGGCAGCGATGTTGGCAGTGGACATTCAAGGTATCTTGTTCATGTAATCCCTGAGGAATATACCTGCTCCTTCCCTGAACTGGCCAGAGCAATTAGACTCTCACAGAACGTCAACAAGCACATGATATACGCAATAGTTGATGAGGAGGGAGACATAACCTACTATCAGATTGAGAGGATTAAGCTGTAACATTCTCCTTTCCATAATTAGATTAAAATGTTCAATTCTGAAAAAATTTTACCTCTAATCCTGCTATTTTTTGTAGCTACCGTAGTATTTTTTGTAGCTACCATAGACGCACAATCTACCCCCCCTTCATTCCCCTCTATAGCTGTATTCTCCGGCCGGGTGGAAATCAATGGAGAATATGCACCCAAAGGGACAGTAGTAGCCGCAAAAATCTCAGGGAACCGGGTTGGCAGTTCTGCTCTTGGAGAGGATGGACATTATACGATAGTTGTTGAGGGCACCCACGAAGACAGTGGAACAGAGATAGACTTTTATATTAATAATGTCAAAGCAGACCAGACGGCTGAATGGGAAGCTGGGGACATAAATCTGGATCTGAGTGTATCTATCCCTCCGGAGAAGGAACTAACCAGCACAAGCACTACGCTCTCTGGCACCAGCACAACCTCAACAACATCAAAAATACCAACCTCATCGACACCCTCAACATCGGCAGGCACAATTGCAGATATTACATTAACCAGCACTTTGGTAACAGTAGAAAATATTGTTATTTTGGAAGAAACCACAACAATAAAACAACCACCATCAGAATCTCCATCCCCGGAATTTAACTCAAAGCCATTGCTCATTGCCTCTTTTGCATTTATATCTCTCATGCTTCTAACATTTCTAATATCGAGGGTAAGGGGGAGATAAGACATTATTACAAAAACCGCACTGTACGGACAATAAAAATGGTCCTTGAATCCATAATCAGACCGTCGAAGATGGAGAAAACCCCCGGAGAGATGCTTCTGGTGGGATTCTTTTACTCATCACTGGGATTGTTCCTTGCCAGCGTTGTTTTTGGAGACTATAAAAGTATCTCTGCTGTGTTTATAACAACAATACCCCTGATAGTGATAATCTCTAACACAATAAAGTATGAAGAATCAAAGGACCATATGCTTTTTATAGCGGAAATCAAGAAGGAACTGGATGTCCATAATGAGAGGTTTCTTATAAAGGAGCACGGAAAAGCATTGTCTTTGTTCATGTTTCTCTTTATAGGAATGCTTATATCCTACTCTCTCTGGTTTGTAATCCTGCCGGAGGAGCAGGTTGAAGGGCTCTTTGAATTTCAGCTTGAGATAATAAAGTCGGTCAATCCCGGGGCTGTCGGAAATTTCAGTAGCCCGGAGGGTGCCTTCCTCACCATCCTCATGAATAATTTCAGGGTTCTCTTCTTATGTGTTGTCTTCTCTTTTCTCTATGGTGCTGGAGCCATTTTTATCCTTACACTGAATGCCTCCGTCATCGGAGTCGTTATTGGTTCCACTATACGGAAGGCCCTCCTGATTTATAGCCGTCTACAGGGAGGTTCCCTTACAGAATATTTTAGTGCATTCCCGGTGAGTTTTGTCTATATGGTTCATGGAATTCCTGAGATAGCAGCATACTTCTTTGGAGCTCTGGGTGGGGGAATAATATCTGTGGCTACTGTAAATCACAGTATCAGAAGCAGGGAATTCTGGCGCGTCGTTGTAGATTCTCTGGATATGATTATGTTATCTGCCCTTCTGCTGGGGGTTGCAGCCCTTATTGAGGTCTTTATTAGCCCGATGCTGGTTTGAATTAAGAGCTGATAGAACCACCCCCTCAAAACCCGGGTGTTGAGAAACTATAGCTCTCCCCTCTTTCTTTCAATCAGAACTGTGAGGATTCAAAGATGCTCTCTCCCGGAAAGACGGTTATGCCCTCATTGGTTATCTTCATTGGTCTTGTAGCCCTGTCAAATCCGCTTCCCCTGAACTTCTCGACCGATATGGCACTGATTCTTTCTCCTTTGCTCTCTATCTTATGCAGCTTTATAACCCCTGAGGCAAGGAATTCCTCCATCTGCACCTCGGAGTTGTGCATGTAGGATTCACTGGTAAGGAGGGTGGTGCATGCAGACTTTGCAAGGAAATTCATTAGGGTCAGTAGCTCCCTTCTAACATTAAATTCTTTATCGTAGAGCATTCTCACACTTGTTATTGAATCTATGACGAGCCTCTTTGGTCTGTAGGTCCGGAGCTTCTCCTCAATGACCCTGACGAGATTTATCACTGTAAATTCAGGTCTTGATACAGCCTTGTCTGTCTTAAGAACCCATTTCTCAGTACCTAATTCCTGCATTGTATCCATTATCCTTAACCTGCTGATGTCCCAGCCGAAGACGGACATGTCCTGCCGCAACTGAGATGCAGATTCCTCAAGCGATATGTAAAGGCCCTTTTCATTGTTCTTTAAACCCTCAAGAAGGAAGTGCATGCAGAGAATTGTCTTCCCTGCTCCCGGACCTCCAGCTACCAGATAAGGCCTCTTTGCTATGAGGCCGCCACCAAGAATTTCATTAAGACCGGGAATTCCGGTTGATACCCTCTCCAGTTCCATAGCCCTAATAAGACTTACTCCTGCCTGATATAAATATTATCTCCTATTTGAGCCGGATCTCATGAATTGCTGAATACTCTGGTCCCTCTGGACTCAACCTGCTTTCCATAATCTCAATCCTGTCCACCCTGAAGCCGCCAAAATCCCTGGTTGAATTCTTCCGGATGATGTTCTTTAAATATTCCTTCTTTTCTGGGAATTTTACCCTTGCTATCGTTAAATGGGGGTGGAAATTCTTATCGGTTTTGAATCTCATATCTTTCAGATTTTTGTCAATCTCGGAATGAATCCTGATAATTTTTTCGGCTCCTTCCCCCACCCCAATCCAGACGACCCGGATGTAACCTATGTTCGGGAAGACGCCAACCCCCCTGAGGGATATGTTGAAACCCGGTAGTTTGGAGAGGAATTCCAGTCTCCTGTTAATCCCAGGAATACTGTTTTCCTCAATCTCCCCCAGAAACTTCATAGTCAGATGGATATTCTCAGGTTTTACAAGACTCAGATTACCTGCTGCTTTGATACTCTCCTGAATCTTAATCATTCCCTCCTTCAGCTCGTCCGGGCAGGGAATCGCTATAAAAACCCGCATGTTAATTCTTAATCCCTCAAGGACAATAATGATGATAATGATGGTGTTAAAATGTTTCCAGGCAACATAAATCCCAGGCAGATGAAGCAGATGATGAAGAGGATGGGTGTTAAGGTTGAGGATGTGGATGCAAACATTGTCGTAATCCATGGTTCCAGTAAAGAGATTATAATTGAAGACCCTGAGGTTACAAAGACGATTATACAGGGACAGGAAATGTACAGTGTTATGGGTGGTAGAGTAAAGGTGGAGGATGTGGAGGCAGAGGCAGAGATTGAAGAGGAGGATATAAAGATGGTTGCAGAGCAGGCAAAGGTTACCGAAGATGAAGCGAGAGCCGCCCTTGAGGAAGCTGGAGGGGATATTGCCGGGGCAATAATGAAACTGAAGGGATAGAATTCAAAAGAATTCAAGGTATGAGAAGAAAGATGTGTGGGATAGCTGGTTACATAGGAGATAAGAAAGCACCAATAATCCTCTTTGAGATGCTGAAAAGACTGGAGTACAGGGGTTACGATTCTGCAGGAATTGCCTGTATCTCCAAAGGCAGGATAATTGTATCCAAGGACAAGGGCAGGGTGGATGATGTCAGAAAGAAGATAAATTTCAAGAAGGTTCCTGCGAGTGTTGGTATCGCTCATAACAGATGGGCAACCCACGGAATTCCCTCCCATGAGAATTCCCACCCCCATCAGGACTGCAGCAAGAATTTTGCAGTGGTTCACAATGGCATTATAGAGAACTACAAGGACCTGAAGGAGGAATTGCTCCAGCTGGGGCATAAATTCAGATCAGGGACGGATACCGAGGTCATTCCCCACCTTATCGAGGAGTTCTATAAGGAAAAAAAGAATTTTGAATACTCATTCGTCAATGCCATAAGGAAGCTGAGGGGCAGTTTTGCAATCGCTGCAATATCCTCCAACGAGAGTGACAGGATTCTTGTCGCGAGGAAGGAGAGTCCACTCATGATAGGGATCGGAAAGGGAGAGAATTTTATCGCATCGGACATGCCTGCGATAATTCCTTACACCAGGAATGTAATCGTTCTGGACGACTTTGATTATGGAATTCTTGGCAGAGATTCTGTCCAGCTGAAGGACATCCAGACCGGAGATGAGTTGAAGAGGGACATCCAGAGGGTGAGCTGGGGGTTGGAGGAAGCCAGAAAAGAGGGCTATGAACATTTCATGCTAAAAGAGATATTTGAGGAGCCTGATGCTGTTAGAAATGCGTTGAAAGGGGCTGATGAGGCTGAGAGAATTGCATCAAAATTGGCAGAATATAAGCGAATCTATCTCGTTGCGTGCGGCACGGCATCCTACGCGGGAATGGTTGGGAGATACCTTCTTGAGAGGTTTGGAATTTCGGCTGATGCAATAACTGCTTCGGAATTCAGATATTCCACGATAAATATATTAGACGAAAAAACTGCAGTAATTCTAATCTCGCAGTCCGGGGAGACTGCAGATACGATAGCGAGTGCAAAGGGAGCCAGAGAAAAGGGGGCATATCTTGCAGCAGTAGTCAATGTCGTCGGCTCCACCCTGACAAGAATCTCTGATGACGTCATATACACATATTCGGGTCCCGAGATTGCAGTTGCCTCAACAAAGGCCTACATTGGGCAGTTGGTCTCTCTTACGCTGATAGCATTATTTCTTGCAATGGAGAGGGAAAGAATTACGAGGGAATATACAAACGAAATTCTTGATGATTTGAACGGAATTCCTGATAAAATCCAATCTATCCTCCATGAAGAAAGAGAGATAAAGAGGTTAGCCCAGAGGTTAGCCAGAAAGAATATCTTCTTTTACATAGGGAGGAGGCTAGGCTATCCCACTGCTCTGGAGGGAGCGCTGAAGATAAAAGAGATAAGCTATGTGCATGCGGAGGCATATCCGGCAGGGGAATTGAAGCATGGTCCTCTTGCCCTGCTGGAGAAAGGCGTCCCGGTAATAGCAATAACCCCCAATGATGACCTTCTCGAGAAGATGGAATCCAATATCGAGGAGGCAAAGGCGAGAGGGGCTACTATCCTGACTGTTGGAGAGAGTGGAGAGCTTAATGTCCCTATCACCGACTCATTACTGACCCCAATCACGTATATAGTTCCGTTGCATCTGCTGGCTTATTATATCTCTACTGCAAAGGGTTTCGACCCCGATAAACCAAGAAATCTGGCGAAATCTGTGACTGTGGAATGATGATTGAGCCAGAGAATGAACGAGCGAAGCGAGTGAATCAGATCTGGCGAAATCCGTGACTGTGGAATGATGATTGAGCCAGAGAATGAACGAGCGAAGCGAGTGAATCAGATCTGGCGAAATCCGTGACTGTGGAGTAAAAAACTATGGTGATGGCAGGCTATAACTACCGGGATCATTGTCTTAGAAATTACCAAGTCTGAGCTGTTTTTCCCCCTCGTTTAGCTTTTCCAGATCAATAGTCATGCCGTCCCTTGCTGCAATTGTCCTTACTCCGGTTTCCCCTTGAATTCTCCTCGCCTCTTTATCTGGGCCATGACTCAGGAACTGCATGCCAAGGTGTGTTAGAATAGCAAGTTCCGGCCTTACCTCCTTCACAATTCTGAGGGCATCGTCGGCATTAAGATGGCTTTTTATATTCACACCGGATGGAAGGATGGTGTTCATAATGAGAATTCTTGAGTTCCTGTAGTGCTTAATCAGGCCCTCGGAATAGCCTGTGTCAGAGGTGTAGGTTATTATCCCCTCCCTTGATAGAAATCTGAATCCAATTCCCTCATGATTCCAGGTGGGGATTGCCCTCACCTTCAGATAATCCAACCTGAAGCTGTCTCCCGGCTTCGGAACCAAGACATCAACAGAGTTCTGATGATAGCCAGATATGTACCCAAGGGCATTTTTGTCAATCACAAGATAACCGTGCCTTCTTTTTGTTCCATGAGTCATGGCCTCTATCATCAGTTCAGCATCGTTATAGTGGTCAATGTGTTTATGGGAAACAAGAACGGCGTTCAGATTCTCCGGGTTCTTACCAAATTGCAGGGATCTTATCAGGGCTCCGGGTCCGGGGTCCAGCACTATTGTGGATTCCAGTTCCAGCCATATTCCCCCTGTGTATCTTCTCTGGCTCAGAAGGACAAATCTTCCTCCACCGGTGCCGAGGAAGGTTATGGAAGACATCTTATTTATTCTTTTGAGTAATAGTTTATATGAGAAAAATTCTCTGCATTGCAGACATTCATGGCAACATACAGGAATTGCTGAGGCTGAGGGAGTTCGCAGCATCAAGTGATATTGACGATGTAATAATTCTTGGTGATTTTTCTGGTCATAATGCCCTCAAGGATAGAAAAGAGAACGAAGAGGATGTTATACACGTCCTGTCAATTATGAGTAACTTTAACCTTTTATGTATCCCCGGAAACTGCGACTGGAAGAGTGTAATCCATATATTTGACAGGCATGGGGTGAACCTACACAGGAAGGCAGTGACTGTGGATGATACCGTCCTGATAGGGTTGGGTGGTTCAAACCCAACACCTTTTAATACGCCATTTGAGCTTACCGAAGAGGAGATATATGAAGAACTGAAATCACTGTTGAGAAAGAACAAGAATAAAAAGGTTATACTTGTATTGCACTGCCCCCCGAAGAATACTGTATGTGACATGACAGATGATGGAATGCATGTCGGAAGCAGTGCAGTAAGGCAGATAGTGGAGGAATTCCAGCCGAATCTGGTTCTTTGTTCTCATGTTCATGAATCTGGTGGAAAGGATGACAGAATAGGGAGGAGCAGGATAGTGAACATAGGTCCCATATCTGGGGATAGAGTTGGAATTCTGGGCATAGGAGATAAAATTCATCTGAGTTTTGAGAAGATACGGAAACGATAAACGAATTTATTTAAGCATATAAATAAATATTAGATTACAATGAAGTGGAGTAAAACATTAGCCCTGATATCAATTCTGTTAATTTCACTTTCTGGTTTTGCATTGGCAGGAAAAAGGGTATTCTTCTACGAGAACAAAGTCAGCCATAGGATAGACACTGATTATTCTACCTTCAAGGAGGAACTGGAGAAAAAGGGCTACAACATATTAAGAGCTGAGGTTCCTTTGTCAAAGACCGTTATTGAGGATTATAACCCGGATGTTATCATAATCCCCGGGCTGAGCAGCCAGCTTGATGCAAATGAACTGAATGCGATTGCAACCTTTGTCATGAAGAACGGTAAGGGCGTTTTTATCATTGGAGGGGGGCAGTATGTCAATCAGCTGCTTCCATTTGGTGTTGTCGTTGACGACGTGGAGCTGGAGGATCCCACTGACCCAATAATGGATGCAGTTACAAGGCAGCCCGGAAAGAATATAAATGAATTTGTTGTGAAGGCACCCCTCTTAAGGGATGATCCAACCCTTAAGGCACTGCTGTATAAGGTTTCTGAGATTGGTTTTTTTGGAGGGAACGGTATATATGTTTCTGGAGATTCTGTAAAATCCATACTCAAAGGGGATCGGGACACCTCCACGAGTACCGGCTCTTTTCCACCTGGCGTTAAACCAACTGTTGCTATAGCAACAAGAAGGGATAAGGGACTCATCTTCTTCATATCAGATGACGAGGTTCTGGATGATGAGCATCTGGACACAACAAGGTATAAATATGACAACCTACGGCTTGGCATGAACGTTGTGGAGTGGCTATCAATGCCAAGCAATACTCCTGAAGAGGCAGACATTGAGGACCTAAGGATTATGATGGGTGAATTAAAGTTAGACAGGGATAGACTCAATAAAACCCTCGCTGAAACGGAATCAGAGCGGGAGAGACTGAGTTCTCAGAACAAGGGATTGATCGTACAACTAGAGGAAACCGAGGATGAGATTGGAAGGATTAAAGACGCATATTTTCTGAATCAATGGTCAGTGACCTATTCCACCATCGTTATTCTGGTAATCATGTTAATTCTGGTTTCTGCCCAGAGGGCCCTTGCCAGAAGAGGTAAAAAGGTGGCTGAGGAGAATGTCGGAGAGCTTGGATATGAATTTGAAGAAGGAGGTGAAGAAGATCTCGATGAGAATATTGATTCTCCAGAGGCCGACCTTGGCGAGGAAGCACCATTACCGGAAGAAATCAGCGGTGAAAAGAAAGAGAAATAACGCTATTCTCTCGTTATACTGAATTCCCTCCTTCCCTGTTTCAGTTTCTCAAGAATCTCTCTGAGTTGTTTGTCTGTAAGTTTCTGCGGAAGTCTTCCAGCCTGATAAAGCTGAATCAGAAAAATTTCAATCTGTCTGGCGAACTGTGGTCTGGCAAGCCTTATATTGCCGAGCCTCTCTCTCGCCTCCGGGGTGAGAATCCGGGTAATAACCAGCTTTATCTGTGAGTCTATCTCCTGTTCCTTCAGTTGCTGGCTTAGCTGCTGGCCCTGGGTATACCTCTGTTGCTCTACCAGCTGTTTAATTTTCCTCTGCCTAAGCTCATCGATTTCAGACATTTTTATCCTTTTAAAATTTCTGTTGCTATCCTATCCAGATAGGCCTGTCCCTTGGGAGTTATCTTTCTACCCTCCTTTTCTATTTTCTCTGTGAATCCAAGTCCGTCGAATTCCATGAGAATTGCTCTGATTATCTTCCCCCCGGCAGGATAGAATTTCTCGGGCTTCACACCCTTATTTTTTCTTCCCCCGTAGAGGACTCTCAGTTTCTGAACGCCAAGAGGCCCTCTGGTGTATAATTTCCTGAGAATTGATGCCGCTCTGAGCCACCACCAATCCCTGCTTTCTGGAATTCTTTCTTTATAAGCCCCGGTTTTAACCAGAAATGCCCATTCTGGCATCTTAAGCTTTACATTGGTCCTGAGGTCTTCCGCAACCTCTGCTATAAGTTTTTCTGCTGAAACCTCGTATGCCGTTGCCATTTTAGTAGGTTATAAATTCATCCTCCCTGAAAAAGAGAGGTATCTCTCTATTTGCTGCATCTGTCGAATCCGAGGCGTGAACAACATTCCTGTCAATCCTCAATCCAAAATCACCCCTTATGGTTCCCATCTCTGCCTTTGCTGGATCAGTAAGTCCAATAATCTTTCTTACCAGTGTGATGGCGGCGTCCGGCTCCAGAACATCGGTATCAAGGACGACTGCTACTATGGGTGAAGATGTTATATAACCTATCAAATCATCATAGAAGTCCTTGTCCTTATGTATGGAATAGAGTTTTTCTGCCTGCTCCCTGTTTATATTCAGTATCTTAAGTCCCGCTATCTTCAAACCCCTCCTCTCAAATCTACTCAGAATTTCCCCTATCAGGCCTCTCTGCACCGCCCATGGTTTTATCAGAAGCAGGGTTTTCATTTGCTTTGATTTGGTTATTAGCTTATTACTAAATACTCCTTATTTTGCAATTAATGCCTTTCCAATTTCCTCTCTTGGAATTATCTTACTGGCAGAGAGAATTTCTATGCCAATTATCCGTCTATTCTCATCAAAATCCAGTATTATATCATCGTTTAGTGCAATTGTTTGTGTAATATCCCCCCTTAGCTACTCTACTTTTTATATACAAATATGCAGCATCTATAGACCTGTCATATTCTATCCTCATTTTACCCACCTCAATATCAATATGTAGTAACAATTATTACCTTATCGCCTTCCTCTACAAATACAACATTCAACACTTTCCCATTCATCTGTTTTACCGCTATTTTCCTACCCTCAAACGTTGTCTTGACGTAATCGGCATTCTCTAAAACATATTCGACTGTTTCTTCATTAATATCTCTCTATATAAGCCTAAGTCTTGCATGATGTGGAAATACTATCTTCTTGCTGATTTTCATTGTAAGGGTAGCTTTACTTCGTAGATTTCTTACCCTTCTTTTTCTCTGTTTTTGGCTGCTTCTTTTCCTCAGCCTTCTCCTCTTTTGGCTTTGCTGTTTTTGTCTTCGTGAGCTTGATCTTCTCCTCTTTTGCCTTGGCTATCTTCTTCGCTGATTTTTTCTTAGGTTTGGCTTCTTCCTTTGGCTTTTCCTCTGCAGACTTTACCATGCCTCTAAGCCTTATCGCCTTCTCCTTTCTATATTCCTCTGTCCACCTGACCCTTCTGGGCTTTCTCTTAAGTTTCAGGAGGTTCTTTTCGCACTTGTTGGAGCAGAGGTAAATTGCCCTCCCCTTTTTAGTGACGAATATCTTTTCCGTCCCGGTTTCAATTTCATTTCCACAAAAGGAACAGTTCATCTAAAACGGGCAAAGAATACCCCAACCCTCATGGCAGGGGGGTTGCCCTTTTCACCTCTCAATAAGTTTGAATCCAATTGAACTTGAACCCGGTTGAAAGCCCCCCCGAATCTATGCTTCTGGTGGGGGGTAGTTTACTCTATCTCAAGGGTTTTGCCTCTCTGGATGGGTCCCTGAGATCAAAGATATCCCCTCCCCTTACCGGGGAGCGAACGTTCCTCCTTATTACTCTTCCCTTACTTTCTCCTTCCATTATCTTGCACATTACCTGCATTACTTCCCCATATATGCCGGTCCTTCCGATTATCTTGACAACCTGAGCTGAAACCATTTTGAATTATAGAATCACTTCCTGACTCCCTTCAGCTTCTCCACAACATCAGCAATCAAATCCTTTGCCTTTCCCACCTCAACTATGCATCCTGCAGCAGTAGGCACGTGAATTCCAATCGCCTCGCCTATATCCCCCTTCGAGGCATAGAGATATGAAATGTTTTTCTCATCGCATATCATCGGGAGATGCATTACTATCTCAGGGGGGGTTACGTCATTGCCGATAAGAACAAGGGCTGCCTTTCCCCGTTCCACCGCCTTTGTTACCTCATTTGTGCCCTTTTTTACCTTCCCGGTATCTCTTGCAACTTCCAATGCCTCCAGAGCCTTGTCAACAACCTCCTTAGGTGCCTCAAATTTTACATAACTCATTTTCATCCCTCTGGATTCCAATGAATCCTCATTGGTCTAATGTTCCGAATTTAGAATATAGTATTT
>WALD01000030.1 GCA_015523055.1 Candidatus Altarchaeota archaeon | reverse complement strand
TAATTTAATAATAAAGTTAAACAAAAATGGACAGAAGTATGATGACGGGTTATGCAGTGGTGATCCTGGGTGTCGTCATTGTGATGTACGCCGTAGCCGCTGCAGCGACGGGGCAGCCCCTTGCTGAAAAGAATGCCGGTGCTCTCCTGAGCTTTGGGGGCTTTATAACTGCCATAGGTTTCATAAGCGCCGGGTTTTGGTCCACGGAGAATGAGATTCTCAGGACAGGGCTTATGCTGATAGGTGGGGCTACGATAATCTCTATGATGTTCCTGCTCTGACGGGGCATCGATAAAGGGCATAAAATGAAGAATCTGATGACAGGATATGCGGCAGTTATCATAGGTCTGGCCGTAATTATGTTCTCCATTGCGGGGCTTGTTGGGGGGGCGCCAGCCGCCGTAGCAAAGTCAAAGGGTATGATGAGTTTTGGCGGATTTATAGCTGCATGGGGGTTTATAACTGCCGGCTGTTTCTCAAAGGACGAACCCGGTGAGGTAAGGGCCGGACTGATAGTCGCCTCAGCGATAACAATTCTGGCAACGATAATGCTCATTTAGGATTCGTTTCTTTTTCATTGTTTTTATTGTTTCTTTTTCATTGTCTATTATGCTTATTGATGTTCATGCCCATCTGGACCTTCCACAGTTTGATTCTGACAGGAATTCTGTGATTGAAAGGGCAGCCGGGGAGGGAATTCTTATAATAAACTCCGGACTTGGACCCGATGGAATAGAGAGGACGATCAGATTAATGGAAAATAATGACGGAATTTTTGCAACACTCGGGCTTATTCCACAGGAATTTAATTCCGATATAATTGATGAAAGCATCGGATTAATTAGAAAATACAAAGACAGGATTGTCGGTATCGGGGAGGTGGGGCTGGACTACTACTGGGTGAAGGAAGCAGAGAAGAGAAGGTTGGAGATGGATAATTTCAGGAAATTCATCTCTTTTGCAAAGGAACTGAATCTCCCGTTGGTTGTTCATTCAAGGGATGCTGAGCCAGATATGATAAATGAACTGGAGTCTCACGGTATAAGTGCCTTGTTGCATTGCTTTAGCGGAACCCCAGAACTGGGGGAGAAGGCAATATCCTTTGGGTGCCTTGTTTCAATTCCGGCATCAATAATGTATTCCAGGAGAAAGCAGAAACTAGCGGAAAGAATTCCTCTTGAGCATATGGTTCTTGAGTCCGATTCCCCATACCTTGCTCCGACTCCAGGGGAGAGAAATACCCCCCTGAATATAAGACTCAGTGCCGGGAAGATTGCTGAGATTAAGGGAGTTAGCAGAGATGAGGTTGCGGATATTACAACAAGGAATGCAAAGGAATTCTTTAACCTAAGATTTTAGGGGTGTAGAGGGAATTATAATGCCAGAGATGACCTATGAAAAGGCGGGGGTGAGCATCAGAAGGGAGGAATTTGCCGTGAGGAGGATAAAAAAGATTCTCAGAAACACATTCAATTACCGGGAGAATAAGATTGGAAGGGTGATGAAGGACATCGGCGGCTTCGCCAACGTTCTGGACATGGGGGGATTTGCCCTTGCGATTGCAACCGATGGGGTAGGCTCAAAGGTCATTGTTGCCCAGGAACTTGAGAGATACGACACAATAGGGATAGATATGGTCGCTATGAACGTTAATGATTTGATCTGTCTGGGTGCTGAACCAGTTGCTATGGTGGATTACCTGGCACTGGAACATGTAAACCCTGAGATGACGAGTGATATAGCTTTGGGGATACATGAAGGAGCCAGAATAGCCTCAATAGCTGTTGTTGGTGGAGAGACTGCAACCCTTCCGGAGGTAATACGCGGTGTGGAAAACAGGGGTTTTGATCTAGCCGGAACAGTTATCGGTATCGTAAAGAAGGACAGGCTCATCACGGGTGAGCAGATAGCCCCGGGAGACCACATTCTCGGGTTTGAGAGTTCGGGCATACACTCAAACGGTATAACCCTTGCAAGAAAGCTCCTTCCAAGGAATTTCTGGTTTGAGCTTCTAAAACCAACAAGAATCTACGTCAGAGAGATTATGGAATTATTACAGAGATTTAGAATTCACGGCATGGTGCATATCACGGGTGGTGGTTTCCTGAACCTGAAAAGAGTTACTGGGCATGGATTTCTCCTCAATGAACTTCCTGAACCGCAGATAGTCTTCAAGAGGATACAGGAGCAGGGTAATGTCTCTAACAGGGAGATGTACAGGACATTTAACATGGGTGTGGGCTTCTGCCTGATTGCGGATAAGAAAAACTCCAGAAATATCCTCAAGGAGTATGGAGAGAAGTATGGGATCAAAAAGATAGGGTCCATTGTCGAGGAGAAGGGAGTTGTAATCGTAAAAAATGGTGAGAGGATAACACTGGAATGAGTTTTAAGAAATAATTGCGAATAAATAAATACAAGATGCCAATCCAGAAGGTTGATAAGATATGGATGAACGGGAGGCTGGTTGACTGGAAGGACGCAAAGATTCACGTTCTTACACACGCTCTCCACTATGGCTCCGGGGTATTTGAGGGGATTAGATGCTATAATACAGACAGGGGGCCGGCTGTATTCCGGCTCAGGGAACACCTGAAGAGGATGGAGAATTCTGCGAAGATATACAAGATGGGAATTCCCTATTCGGTAGAGGAGTTGAGAAAGGCAACAAAGGACTTGATAAAGGCCAATAACCTGAGTGAATGCTACATAAGACCAATAGCATACAGGGGCTATGGGGAGATGGGACTCAATCCCATGCAAGCAGAGGTAGATGTCGCTATCGCTGCATGGCCATGGGGCACCTATCTCGGAGAAGACGGGCTCAAGAATGGAATAAAGGCAAAGATTTCATCTATCCATAGAATCTCCCCGAACACACTGCCTTCGGAGGCAAAGGCCAGCGGCCAGTACATAAACTCTATACTTGCAAAGATAGAGGCTCTCGACGCGGGATATGACGAAGCGGTAATGCTTGACCATAGAGGTTTTGTTTCAGAAGGGCCAGGAGAGAACTTCTTTATGATCAGGGACGGGATAGTATACACACCGCCGGAGCATGCGAGCATTCTGGCAGGAATAACCAGAAACTCAATTATAAAGATAGTCAGGGATATGGGTTATCAGGTCAGGGAAACAGACCTGACGAGAGGGATGCTCTATCTCGCAGATGAGGCCTTCTTTACAGGGACTGCTGCAGAGCTGACTCCAATAAGTGAGATTGATGGGAGAGAGATAGGTAAACCAGGGCCAATAACAAAGAAGTTGCAGGACAGGTTCTTTGATACCGTCAGAGGAAGGGTCAGGGAGTATGAGGATTGGCTGGATTATGTATGAGGTTCACTTAGAATTCACGTAAACCTCCAATAGATGATTCTATGCGACTTTTGTCCATATAAATCGGAATTCAACGAAATCGCCCCCGCCCGCCAACGAAAATGAACCTACATAAGATTGTTTAGCTAAGTATTTAACATGAAGAATAGAGGTAATTTCGAAAAGGCCCAAAAATGGATTAACGAGCTTTCAGTAATCCGAAAGAAGTTAGGCGAACTTAAAGTAGAAAACGGACAAGACTCGTATAACCGCTCTTTAAACATACTTCCTGATTTTGTTGAGGCATACGCTTGCGACAGATTTAATCTTAAATTGAAGCCGTGAGGCACTCCTAGTCACGATGCTGTCTCAAACGATGGTAAAGAAACGAAATACGAAATAAAGCATACAATATTAACT
>WALD01000029.1 GCA_015523055.1 Candidatus Altarchaeota archaeon | reverse complement strand
TAATTTAATAATAAAGTTAAACAAAAATGGACAGAAGTATGATGACGGGTTATGCAGTGGTGATCCTGGGTGTCGTCATTGTGATGTACGCCGTAGCCGCTGCAGCGACGGGGCAGCCCCTTGCTGAAAAGAATGCCGGTGCTCTCCTGAGTTTTGGGGGCTTTATAACTGCCATAGGTTTCATAAGCGCCGGGTTTTGGTCCACGGAGAATGAGATTCTCAGGACAGGGCTTATGCTGATAGGTGGGGCTACGATAATCTCTATGATGTTCTTGATTTAGCTGTTTCTTCTCCCAGTATGCCTATGTAATAAGGTTGCTTATCGTGGAGTCCACAATTCACGCACCGTCTTTGCCACAGTATTTGTGGTGCATTCCTCCCATGGCTCAATATTTCTAAGTGTCCCGCCCCTGTTATGCGCTATATGACCCCCTTTCAGATTGAGATATAAACGAGCAATTCTATATAAACCATTTGTGAGATGAAAGAGAAATTTCAGGAGCAGATAAAAAGGGTTGCAGAGAAGCTGAGCGAAGAAGACAACATCCTTATTGTTAGCCATCACGATGCTGATGGGATAACTGCATGTGCTATAATGGTTGATTTATTGCACAAGCTTGGGAAGGATGTTGAATTCAGGGTCATAAAACAGCTGGACAGCATTAATATAAACAAGGTTAAGAATTCCGACAGGACTGTTGTCTTTACCGACATGGGTTCTGGCCAATTGGATATGTTGATGGAACACAGGGATAAGATTGGGAATTTCTACGTTATTGACCACCATCCCCCCGCAGGGAGGTATGATATGCAGGTGAATCCACACTTCTTTGGTTATGATGGAGGGCGTGATGTTTCCGGGGCCGGGCTTGCCTACTTCGTTGCAAAGGCTCTGGGGCATAAAGAGATGGCTCATCTCGCAATTGTTGGAGCGGTTGGGGACATGCAGGATTCTGATGGAAGGCTCCACTCCTTAAACAGGATAATTCTTGATGATGGGATAAAACAGGGAACAATGAAGGTGAAGCACGACCTCAGGCTCTTCGGGAGGCAGAGCAGGGCGTTGCCACGGATGCTGATGTATGCCTCTGACCCTGTTCTTCCAGGGCTTGTCGGAAATGAGGCATCTTCTGTGTCCTTTTTAGAAGACCTCGGGATAGATCTGAGAAGAGAGAGCGGGGAGTTAAAAAGCTATGTTGACCTGACTATTGATGAGAGAAGAGAATTAACATCTGCCTTATACATTCTTCTCCTTGATGCTGGAACTCCCGAGTATATAATCCAGGGAATGATAGGCGAGGTTTATACACTATTAAAGGAGAGGAAGAGAACGGAGCTGAGGGATGCAAAGGAATTCGCAACCCTGTTGAATTCCTGTGGGAGACAGGAGGTGCCGGAGGTTGGAGTGAAGGTATGCCTGGGTGACAGAGATAAGGGATGGAAAAATGCAAAAGATACCCTCCAACACTACAGGAAGAAACTGAGGGAGGGATTGGAATTTTTATCAACCCTGAAAAAAAAGGAGATGGAGAATTTCTATTATTTTGATGCCGAAGGAAGGATAGAGGAGAGTATAATAGGGGTTATAGCCGGAATGGGCTATGGGGCAAGAAAATTCCCACCGGATAAACCTGTCCTTGCACTGGCCGATGATAGGGACAACCCGGACATGCTGAAGGTATCCTCAAGGGCTAATCGTGATCTGGTGAGAAAAGGGATCCACCTCGGAAGGGCTATGAATGAAAATAGCCAGCTGGTGGGCGGAGAGGGCGGTGGTCATGATATCGCTGCCGGAGCAAGAATTCCAAGAGAGAGGAGGGATGAATTCCTTGCCCTGGTTGACAAGATGTTCAAAAAGCAGCTGAGTAGGTGATTTTTAAAGCTGAAAACCAATCTTTTACTCTGCTAAGCACTCGTTCTGGATAGGGCGGAGAATTCTTCCCTATACCACGGGTTTAGATTACTGTATAAGAGAGATGGCAAGAATTCATGCAAGGAGGAGGGGTAAGTCCAGGTCAAGCAAACCATTAAGGGTTTCACCTCCGGAGTGGGTGGTCTATGACAGCAAGGAGATTGAGGAACTTATAGTAAAGCTCGCAAGGGAGGGAAATTCCTCGAGCAGGATAGGCATAATCCTCAGGGATCAGCATGGAATTCCCTCTGTTCATCAGATAACCGGGAAGAGGATAGGCCACTTTATCAGGAAGAATGGGCTTGCTTCTGAAATTCCGGAAGACCTGCAGAACCTTATCAAGAAGGCTGTGAACCTGAGAAAGCACCTTGAGAAGCATCCCAGGGACAGGCACAACAGCAGGGGGCTCAAACTTATGGAGTCAAAGATACACCGGCTCACCAAGTATTACAAAAGCACAGGGAGAATACCAACAAAATGGAGATATGAGCCGGAGAAGGCGAGGCTCTTGTAGTCCATAGGGACTAAATGTGTGATTGATATATATTCGGGTTTAATAGGCATTGGTGGGGGTAGATGCCTTCCTTATGAGAGGTGCGGAGTTGATGTTCAAAACCAATAATGAAATTCATGGCCATCCTGTACACGGAATCCAGAGACGCGGAAAGCATTTCAAAGGCATTGCAGGTGGATAATAATGATATGGACGATTTCAGTATAACTACAAAGACTGAGAAGGGCAGAATCGTAACGAGGGTGGAATCAGAGGGGGTTAACACCCTGTTGAGCTCCCTTGACGATGTGATAAAGTGCCAGATGGTTGCAGAGGATAGTATTTGATATGGCTAAGAAAAAGAAGGTAGGTTCGTGGAAGAATAAATCCACTTATGAGATAATTGCCCCTGAGAATTTTGATTCCGTGAGTTTGGGGACTACAGTAGCCAGTAATCCAGACCTGCTCAAGGGGAGGAGCGTAGATATATCCTTGAAGAATTTGACAGGGGATAGAGGAAAGCAGTACCTTAAGTTAGTTTTTGGCATAGATAAGATCGAACACGGCAAGGCCTACACCAGATTCAGGAGATTTAAGGTGAATCCAAGCTACCTGAAATCAAGAGTTAGAAAGGGAGGTAGCAAGATAAGTTACACGGGGGTAGTAGGAATGGGCGGGGACAAGGTTAAGATAGATATTATGACCGTAACAAACGGCCATATACAGAGTTCGCAAAAGAGGGATGTTATTGTGGGAATATCATCTATCTTAGAATCCCACATGAAAGACACGCTTAATGAATTCATCCAGATGGCCCTCTTTGGTAAGCTGGGGACAGAGATTTATCACGGAATAAAGAATATATGTCCAATGAAGAGGGTCGAAATAGAGCAACTTGAGGTTATCTGACTTTTTCAACTCAGAACGATAACCTTCTTCACCTCCCTGAGCCGGAGGATATTGTCTATAATCTCTCTTGGGAGGGGTTTTTCCGTTACGACAGACATCTCAGCATTTCTGAACATTGGGTCATCAGCCGTGATTTGCCTGATAGAGATTCCCGCATCTGCTATAATTTTCGAAACATACGCAATAACCCCCACAGACGCGGCATCCTCCGGGATAATCTCAATGGCTCCGAAACCGAGGTCTGGAGCCACGTCCCTGAGCAGGAGAGTAGAATTCAGGTTCAGGAAGATTTTCTTTAATTTATCATTATTGAGAATCGTGTTAATCGTTTCACCGATGAGCCTTCTGTCAACCCCAAGAATTCTGGCAATGGATGTGTGGGGAATTTCGACCCCGCCCATAAGAATTCTACCATCCCCGGATACCCTCACGGCATTCCTCAGCATGAATTTCGCAACGGCTGCCTGGCCCTTCTTCCTTGAGAAAATTTTGTCGAGATTTAGTATTTTCGTTTTATTCCAACCGCTCAGTTATTGGATTATAGTAATATAAGATGGAACAATGGATAATTATATTGGATATTAGTTTCAACCGTAGGGGCTTACATGGGGAACTTGAAGGGTTTTTTAGGTCTCTTTCAGGCTCAATACTAAGCAAGACATATAATACCATAAGACAATATCTGTCTCTTATACACATCT
>WALD01000028.1 GCA_015523055.1 Candidatus Altarchaeota archaeon | reverse complement strand
TATGTAATAAATTGTCTTTATTCTTAATCTTCTCTTTACAGCAGACTTCAGAGGAGGTTTCTGATAAATCTTTCCATGAAAATACCTCAAAACCTCCTTAAGTTTTTCGTCTGAGACATCCCCATGCAGGGACATTAAACATACATACTCCTTGGTTGCAAGAAGAAGCGTTTTAAGAATCTTGGTGGAGTTTTCAATCGCCACAGGTAGAACTCCCGTAACTGCGGGGTCAAGGGTTCCGGAGTGGCCTGCCTTCTCCACCCCTAGAATTTTTTTGACCCATGAGGAAACCTGATGGGAACTTGGGCCGGAAGGCTTGTCAAGGTTTATGACTCCATTTGTTATATAACTATCCAGAGGTCTATTTTCTGGTTCGGTTCCATATCTGGGGTCGGTCTCACACTGGCCCTTTATTAAGATCTCTCCGGCTATTTCAGATTCCATTTCATGAAGACATTAGATCCCTTCCTCCTCAAGAGCCTTTGATACCTCATCCTTTCTGGAGCCCTTCTTTATCTTCAGAACAACAGGGAGCGGCTCAAGATGCCTTATACTCACATTCTTGCGCCGTACGTCCCTTCCGTCTATCGTAACCTTATTCCTATCGATCCTGTCTATAACTACGCAATAGCTTCCTGCGTCCCTCCCGCGGGTCATTCTGCATACTCTCCCCACCTCAAGTATCATCTTGGCTTTAATCCTACAACATTAGTTCAATGAGCCCGACGGGATTCGAACCCGCGACCACTCGGTTAAAAGCCGGGTGCTCTACCAGACTGAGCGTCCCGATGAATAACGCCTAAATGACTTCATTCAATTTACGGGCCCTTCTGGCAGATATGCTCTTCTCCCTTCTAATACTCCCTTTTCTTCCCCAAATTAATAGGACCTATGAAAGATAGATAAAAATATAGTAGCTAATGCTTAAATAATTTCGCAGTGAGTGTTGCATTACTATATCTCCTGCTCAAATCCATACATAACATTCATTACCTTCTGGTCGTCTAATGCCTTCCCAATTATCTGCAATCCGGTGGGAATCCCATCAACCCTTCCTGCAGGGACTGAACCTGCAGGAATTCCTGCCAGATTTGCAATTACTGTGAAGATATCATAGGCGTACATTGTCCTCGGATCTTCTATTTTTGTTCCAAATTTGTGGGGAAGTTTAGGGACTACCGGCCCTGCAAGAACATCTATACCGTCTAATGCCAATGAGAGATCCTTCCGAATCACCGACCTCGCCTGAAGGGCCTTCCTATAATATCTCCCGGAATACTCCTTCTGCGAGATATAAGAGCCAAGAAGAATTCTCCTCAGCACCTCCTCACCGCAGACCTTCTCTATCCTGTGACCATACCTCCTACCGTCATACTTTCTTGTTGCTGAAAAGAATTCCACATACATATTGAGATAATAGGTGGGAAGGGCAATCTCAAGATTTGTGAGATTCACATCAACTATCTCTGCCCCGGCGGAGGTCAGATTGTCAATAGCATTATGAATCAGATTTTTTATCCCTTTATCGGATATAAGTTCGTCAAATTCATCGGCATAGCCGACCTTGATTCCCTTCAGATTTTTATCCAGATTTTTAGAAAAGCTATAGAATTTTTTATCCAGACGCAATGAGGTTTCATCCCGGGGGTCATGTCCCGCAATCACATCCATAAGCAGGGCAGCCTTCTTTACATCTTTTGCAATTGGACCTATCTGGTCGAGAGACATTGCAAGGTCTATCAACCCGTATCTTGAGACCATCCCATAGGTCGGCTTAAACCCTACGACCCCACAATGGGAAGCGGGATTCCTTATTGAGCCCCCTGTGTCGCTTCCAATTGCAACATCAACAAAACCGGCAGCAACCGCTGCTGCAGGACCAGAGGAAGATCCCCCGGGAATATTCTCCGGGGCGGAGGGATTTTTTGTTGCTCCATAATAAGATGTTTCCCCGCTACTGCCACAGGCGAATTCATCCATATTGCACATTCCAAGAATCACGCCGGAATTCTCCTTTATTCTCTCCACAACTGTTGCATCATAGGGGGCTATATAATTCTCAAGGGTCTTTGAGCCCGCTGATGTTAGAAGTCCGTGGACGCAGATGTTGGATTTAATTCCTACGGTCAGGCCATCCAGCCTGCCACCCTTCTTTAAATTCCTTCTTGCAATTCCATTCCTGTCGATGACGATGAAGGAATTGATATCTTCATCTCTTTCCTTGATTTCGTCTATTTCCCATCTTTCCATTCTGTAGGTTTTCAGCATCCCTCTGCTGGAATTCCATAGGAGGATTATAACAGAAGAATTCCCAGGAATAATCACGGCGCCCTGAAGCTCAGCTCCCCGGAAGGAACAATCACATAGTGGTAGCCATAGAGCCACCACAGGATAAATACCAGAATTGCTGCGATAATCGCAATCAGGATTATCCTGTTCTCCTTATCCCATCCCTCTATCTTTTTGTTTTCCCTGAGTGACATTTTACTATAAACTATTTCTCCTTACTAAACCTTAAGTTTTTCCTTTATACTCTCAACAACACTCTTATTGTTC
>WALD01000027.1 GCA_015523055.1 Candidatus Altarchaeota archaeon | reverse complement strand
GCTAGAGAAGCAGGCGAGAATCAGGAGCAGATTGGGGGTAATGACCCGAAGAAAGGCGGAGCTCTCCGTGTCCATCAAGGAGCTGATGAAGAATGCTCCGGCGCTGGAGAGGGAGATGAGGGAGATGGATAAGAAAGCACAGGAAATGGAGCAGGAGATATCCTCTCTTAGAAAGAGAACCGGAGAGATAAGGAACAGCATCAATGAACTTAATATGAAGGAAAAGGAGATTGGGGGGGAGATGGCCTCCAGACACCGTGAACTCAAGGAGATTCAGGCCCGTAGAAAGAATATCCTGCAGAGGAGAACGGAGGTGCTAGAGAAGCAGGCGAGAATCAGGAGCAGATTGGGGGTAATGACCCGAAGAAAGGCGGAGCTCTCCGTGTCCATCAAGGAGCTGATGAAGAATGCTCCGGCGCTGGAGAGGGAGATGAGGGAGATGGATAAAGAGATTGATGCTCTTAAAGAAAGAAGCGAAGCCCTAAAGATTAGACCCAAAGAGATTAACATTGATGTCCAGAGGCTGGAAACTGAATTGAAGAAGGTCAGGGAGGAAAAGGAGGAAAGAAACAGGGTGCTGAGAGAGGAGAAGGACAAACTTCAGAAAAAGAAACAGCAGCTCACAGAAGAAAACACCGAGATAGGCAAGAAACGGGAGGAGATCAACTCAAGGAGGAAATCACTATCGGACAAGATAGCTATGATGGTGGGTGAGGGTTTCAACCCCGATGCCCTTCTTGAGGAGAAATTATCAGATATGGAGGGATATAATGAAACAAATAGCGGTAGTGGGTAGCGATAGCAAATTGACTGATGAGGTCAGGAGAACCGCAGAGGGGATTGGAAGGGATATTGCAAAAGAGGGTTGTGTCTTGATATGTGGTGGAAGAGGCGGAGTGATGGAGGCCGCATGCAAGGGGGCTAAAAGTGCAGGAGGAATTACAGTTGGAATTCTACCAGGATTGGACAGAGCGGATGCAAATTCTTACATTGATGTTGCAATAACGACCGGAATGGGCTATGCAAGGAATTCCCTTGTTGTTTCCTGTGCTGATGCTGTCATTGCCATTGCTGGAAGAAGTGGCACCCTCTCAGAGATTGCCCTGTCCCTGAACTACGGAAAGCCGGTAATCGTAGTGGAAGGCACCGGGGGAATTTCTGATTCTGTTGATAAGGTTATTGAAGGAATTCTGAGGGTGGGTCCCGGAGAGGCGGTGAAAACTGCTCTGGCCATTATTTAAGCATTCCCTGTTTGTATATCTATGTCAGGTAGTGGTCAGGGGGCTCCGCAGCTTTGGGCTGTGAGGAAGTTCCATCCACCCTTTTGCTAAAAGCTGGTGAGAGTCAGCGGAGCATTACAGAGACGAGATTCCATTTAGTGGCTGATTATGATCCGTTATGGAGAAGACGCTAGGTGGATTGTGAAACGAATGCTCCTCTGGGTGAAAGGCATATGGCCGCTTAGACGAATGCCCCGGGGTCATAGTCTGCTTATGCAGATGTTCTAAAGGCCTACAGAAGATGGACTATGACCACTGCCTGTCATGTGTTCTTATTTTTCTAAGAGCTTCACCAATAATTATCCACCAATGATTAAACGGGTTATCAAAGATGATAGTGATGAAGTTCGGTGGAACATCTGTTGGATCGTCAGGGGGAATAAGGAGAGTAACCGAATTGGTCCTGAAAGAGGGCAGGGAGAAGGTGGTCGTAGTTTCGGCAATGTCCGGAGTAACTGACAGACTCCATGAAGCTGCAAACACACTTATAAAACTCCCGTCCAGCGTTGTTGGAAAGAAGGTAGATGAGTTTCATAGGGATATAGTGAAGAAGCATCTTTCTACTGCCGAGGAGGTCATAGAGGATAATGGGCTTCTTGAGAAGGTTAGAAGGGATATAGAAAAACTCGCGGAGGAATTGAGGGTTGCTCTGTTGGGTGTAGGTCATCTGGAGGAACTTTCGCCCAGATCATTAGATTATGTCCTCTCCTTTGGTGAGAGGTTCTCGATTCTGCTGGTTTCAGGGGCGATGAATTCAGCTGGAATTCGGGCGAGGGCACTGACGGGGCGTGAGGCAGGGATTATAACAGACTCAAACTTCGGCTCTGCAAGGCCGTTGTACAGCATGATGAAGACCTCAGTCAGGGGGAGAATTGAACCCCTTCTGAAGAGGGGAATTCTCCCGGTTGTGAGTGGCTTTATAGCTGCGGATAAGGATGCCAATATAACCACAATGGGCAGGGGGGGCTCGGACTATAGTGCCTCTCTTCTTGGGAGATGCCTCAATGCGGAGGAGGTTCAGATATGGACGGATGTAGACGGCATATTGACTACCGACCCGAGGATAGTCCCTGAAGCAGGGCTCATCAAAACCCTGTCTTATGTAGAGGCGATGGACCTTGCATACTTTGGAGCAAAGGTAATACACCCTAAGATGATAGCTCCTGCAATGGAGGCAGACATTCGTGTCAGAATCAAGAACACCTTTAATCCGAATTCCGAAGGCACGCTTATAGTAAGGGAACAGAAGAGAATTGAGACGGTGGTAAAGGCGGTTGCTCTCCATAGGGCGGTAGATATTGTTAATCTCAAGGGAATCGGAATGGCGGAAACCCCGAATATAGCAGGAAAGATATTCACGCTTCTGGGAGATGAGAATATCAATATAATAATGATTTCTGGCTCCTCGGAATCCAATCTCTCCTTTGTTCTGAGGAGAAAGGACGTCCCAAGGGCGGTGGATCGCCTGAATGAGCGGTTTCTGGGCAACGGTATAAGAGATATATATCTCATAAAGGATGTCTGTATCATCACAGTGGTTGGCGTTGGAATGCACGGAACGAAAGGAATTGCAGCCAGAGTTTTTCAGGTTGTAGCGGATGAAGGGGCAAATATAATAATGATAGCCCAGGGTTCATCAGAGGTGAACATATCCTTCATAGTTGGGGAGAAGGACGGCGACAGGGTGGTTCAGGCATTACACAGAAGATTTATCCAAGAATGAAAGCGGAAATACTTTCAAAGGTGCTGGAAATCCTTCACGATTCTGGCTTCAGTATTTCAGATTGCAGTGGCACAAGGAGTTGTTTCGATGTCCTTGCAAAGAAGAAGGAAATCCTCCTGATAAAGGTTCTGGGCAACATTGAGGCATTCTCGAGGATCAATGCAATAGAGTTGACAAACCTTGCATATCTCCTTAATGCAACACCGCTCGCCATAGGCGAACGGATGAAGTCAACAGGTCTCCTGGGGGGAGTGGTATACTCAAGGTATGATGTCCATGTGATAAACTCTGAGACCCTTAGAGACATTCTCAGGGACCGGATGCCTTTCATTCATTCAGTGAGGGGGAACTACTGCGTAAGGATAGATTCAAAGCTGATTGGCAGGTTGAGGAGAGGGCTTGGATTGACCCAAAAGGAGATTGCCGACGAAATCGGCGTTTCTAAGCAGAGCATTCATAGATATGAGAATTCCAACAGAATTTCCGTCGATATCGCAAACAGGCTGATGGATTTTCTTCATGAGGAGATACGAATTCCCGGTGGCATTGTGGCGGGGGGGAGCCACCCGAGGAGGGAAGGAATTCTGGAAAGGAACCTTACATCGCTCAAAAGAGATGTGCTGAGAGAATTTGAAGATATAGGTCTGTCGAGTCAGGTCACCAATGCCCCGTTTGATATCCTGGCAGTTGAGAATTCACAGGAGGAGAGAATTCTCAGTATTGTCAGTGATGATGGCAGGAGAATGGGAAAGAAGGCCGAGATGCTGATTGAGGCATCGGAGATTATTGGCGGTTATGTGGTATGTATTAGCAACAGAAGGCAGGACGCTGATATACCCACCATGAAACCGGAGGAGCTGGCCGAGGTAAAGGACGCCAGAGAATTCGTCAGGATTCTGAGCAGGTCTTAGGTTCCTCGCAGCCCGGGAAATTTGGTCAGGGTATAACCTCTGGCCATATAATCTGCTTTGCTTTTTAAAGATTTATGTAAATATTCTTACTTGTAATAAACAATCAAACCCATCAGAAATCACAAACAAAATGACCCCACCAAAAAGAAGATGGCCATTCAGGGATGACCTCTTTGACGAACTTAATAGGGAATTTGAAGAGATGGAAAGAAACATAGGCAGGGTATTTGAAGAGATGAAAAGAGTTTCTATTGAAACCGAGGGTGAAGAGGGCCCTTCTTATGTCTATGGCTTTTCCCTGAGGGTTGGTCCGGACGGAAGGCCCCATGTTGAGGAATTCGGCAACGTTCCGGGGAGGATTGGAGAGGATAGTCCCCTGGATAGGGAGCCCCTGATTGATGTTATCGAGGGTGAGAATGAGATATCTATTATTGCAGAGCTTCCGGGCATAGAGAAGAAGGATATAAATCTGTCAGCCACTGAGGATAGTCTTCGGATCATAGTTGATACTCCTGACAGGAAGTATCGTAAGGAACTCACTCTTCCAACAAGGGTGAAGCCGGACACGACAAATGCCAGCTACAAGAACGGTGTCCTTGAGGTTAAGCTGAAGAGAGCAGAGCCGAAGAAAAAGGACGAGGTCAGGATAAATATTAAATAATTTCAGGTTAAACAAAAGTAAACAAAAGAGGTGAAAAATAAAAATGGCAAATGGAGGACAACAACCGATATATATTCTGCCGGAAGGTGCTTTGAGGACAACCGGAAGAGACGCTCAGCGCCAGAACATAATGGCTGGCAAGGCAGTTGCCGAGAGCGTCAGAACAACCCTTGGACCGAGAGGCATGGATAAGATGCTGGTGGACGATTTAGGTGATATAGTAATCACCAACGACGGAGCGACAATAGTTGATGAGATGAATGTTGAGCATCCTGCTGCAAAGATGGTGGTGGAGGTAGCAAAAACGCAGGATGATGAGGTGGGCGACGGTACAACAACAGCCGTTGTCATTACAGGCGAACTTCTCAGCACTGCCGAGAAGCTTCTTGATAAAGGAATACACCCTTCACTTATTGCAAAGGGATACAGGATGGCTGCCGATGAAGCAGACAGGATCCTGAATGAGATAGGAAAGAATGTGAGTGTGGATGACGAAAAGGTTCTGAAAGAGATAGCGATTACAGCAATGACCGGGAAGGGTGCTGAGATCTCAAAGGAGATGCTGGCAGACCTTTCAGTAAAAGCAATAAAGCAGATTACCGAGAAGGAGGATGGCAAGAGTGTGGTGGATCTTGACAATGTAAAGATTGAGAAGAAGGAGGGCAGCAGCATTTCCAGTTCCGAGCTGATCCAGGGCATAATAATAGACAAGGAAAGAGTGCATGCAGGAATGCCAAAAAAGGTTACTGATGCGAAGATCGCACTGCTTGATGCCGCGATTGAGATTAAGGAAACCGAGACGGATGCAAAAATACAGATTACTGACCCGGAGCAACTGCAGAAGTTTGTAGCCCAGGAGGAAAACATGCTGAGGGAAATGGTTGACAGCATTGTTGCAAGCGGAGCTACAGTGGTGTTCTGCCAGAAGGGTATTGACGATCTGGCACAGCATTTCTTATCCAAGAAGGGAATCTTTGCAGTAAGAAGGGTAAAGAAGTCTGATATGGAGAAGCTTGTAAAGGCAACCGGAGCGGCGATAGTCACAAATCTGAAGGACCTTAGCTCAAAGGACCTTGGTTATGCCCGGGAGGTTGAGGAGAGGAAAATCTCCGGGGATGAGATGACCTTTGTTTCCGGATGCAAGAATCCAAAGGCAGTTAGTTTCCTTGTGAGAGGAGGAACCGAGCATGTTATAGATGAGGTAGAGAGAGCAGTCAATGACGCACTGGGCGGAGTCGCTGCAGCCATAGAGGTAGGTAAGATAGTCGCGGGGGGCGGCGCCCCAGAAGTGGAGCTTGCCAGAAGACTAAGAGAATATGCTGACTCGGTTGGTGGAAGGGAACAGCTTGCAATAGGCGGTTTTGCTGATGCGGTTGAGATAATCCCACGAACTCTGGCTGAGAGCGCTGGAATGGATGCAATCGACACCCTCGTTAAACTGAAGTCTGAGCACGACAAGGGTAAGACAGATGTGGGGATAATGGTGCAGGACGGAAAAACAGGGGATATGTGGAAGGCAAATGTCATTGAACCGTTGAAGATAAAGACGCAGGCAATCAAGTCTGCCTCTGAGGCGGCGGTGATGATTCTCCGGATTGATGATGTGATTGCATCCACAAAGAAGGGCGGTGGAACACCACCGATGCCTGAAGGCGGAATGGGCGGAATGCCACCAGGCATGATGTAATTCCTGCCTTTTTTT
>WALD01000026.1 GCA_015523055.1 Candidatus Altarchaeota archaeon | reverse complement strand
GAAATAAAAATAGCAAATATTGATGGAAAAATAGAAGCTATGTTACATCAACAGGAAAAGAGAAAGAAATAATTTCAAATACGAAAAATCTCCTTATTATCATGTCCTCGCCAAAGGCGAGACAATCTGTGCCGAAGGCACTCCTGCGACCCATTTTTATTTCATCTAACAACCATTAACCGAACTTTTTATTCGCTTAACTCCATTATCAGGACCTAAAGCGAAGTCATAAAATCCTCTTTCATTTCCCCCATTAAATCTTCTCCTATGAGCTGGCTTTAAAGCATGGGCTAATTTTTATTCTCTAAAAAGAATAAAGATATATATACTCTTATTCTCTAAAAAGAATAAAGATATAAGATTAAAAATGGCAAACGAGGTAGAGGTAGGCAGATATGTCTTTAGTAAGCTAAGGGAAACGCTCAGATTGGCGGAGAATTATACGCAAATAGATAATAAATTCCTATCAAAGAGAAATGCGTACATACGGCTTAAAAAATTCCTTGATGATTTTATTGCCGGGGGAATAAACAACAGGCTGATAATACTCCCTGGTTTACGGGGAACAGGTAAAACCACCATATTATTCCAGTTATATGAGTATCTACTGAAACAGAAAAACATAAAGCCAGAGAATGTCCTCTATGTCTCTGCTGATGACATTCAGTCCATTATTGGCGGAAATATTGCAAATGTTATCCTGACTTACGTAAAAGATGTGCATCAAACATCCCTGATAGAACTTAAAGAAAAGGTATTTATTTTTATAGATGAGGCGCATTTTGATAGGGGGTGGTCTCAGATAGTTAAAGTTGTTTATGACAGTACCAAAAATGTTTTTATTATTGTCACGGGTTCTTCTGCTTTATCCTTAGAAATGAGCACGGATACGGCAAGAAGGTCTAAAAAAGAGTCTTTATTCCCACTAAATTTTCAGGAATATCTCCTGTTAAAACATAATTTCTATCCCCCCGCTGGAACTGCAGAGGCAATAAGAAAATCTATTTTCAGTGGACATAAAACAGATGTAGATACCTTGGTTAGGATTGAAAATCAGCTAAATAAAAATATGCTTCATTTGCCTGCATCTCCTGAAATTGAGCTGAGAAATTATATCTACTACGGGGGATTTCCATTTGGAATTATGGTGAATCGCTGGGAAGTATATGAAAAAACCGCAGACATAATTGACAGGATAATACTAAAGGATTTGCCAATTATCCGTTCATTCGATACTCAAACATATCATGTCATATCAAAAATAGTAAGTTTCATTGCCCTTCAAAAACCTGGGGGTACATCTCAGGATAGATTATCAAAGCATCTTCAAGTTTCTTCTTCCTTAGTCAAAGAGATTCTAGATTCATTAGAAAAGACACAAATTTTATTCTCCCTAAAACCCTATGGAGGTGCTGGGAAAACCATTAGAAAAGCATGGAAATACTACTTTTCATCCTCAACGATAAATTCGACACTAATGTGGAAATTAGGCAGGTTGGATATTGCAAGCAACGAGATATGGGGGATTCTGGTGGAGAATGCCGTTGCATCATATTTCTTTAGGATGAGCAAAATGATTAAAAAACCAACAAAGCCAATGGGTCTGTTTTTTGATCCCAATAAGGGCGGTGTTGACTTCCTATTCCTGGATAACCAAGGAAACATTATTCCCGTTGAGGTTGGCGGAGGCAAAAAAGATACAAGGCAGATAAAAACATCAATAGGGCGATTTAAATCAGATTATGGCGTGGTAATTTCACCTGAAGAGAAAACAAGAAGAGAAGATAACATTATCTTCGTCCCACTTAAAACATTCCTATTTTCCTGAGTAGCTCTGGGAGAGATTGCCTCCGCTTCCCCCCTCCAAACTCTCCTTCCTGTCGGGCTGAGCAGGAATTCCCCGGCAAATCAGGGCGAGAATTCAATCCTATTCTTTGCAGAATTCCGCCCAATCCATGGATTTATATGTGGATATCCTAATATTGACCTATGGAATCGCGATTTGAGGAGAGCTTTCTCGACAGGGGGTTCAGGAGGGAGACGAAGAAGTTCATCGACTCTGCTGAGAATGAGATCCGGAGGCGAAGGAACTGTTTGAGAGAGCCTATGTCATGGAAGAATTCGGGAAGGCATTCACCTCTGATTATGTGCTGGATGAGTTTGTGTCCCGGATGATTTCCCATGGGAGGGTGAAGGGCAAGGGCGTCGAAAAAGATTTTCTTGAAAATATCAGGAAAGGCGAGGATGCAATAGAGGTTCATGGTTATGCAGGGCTTCAGGGGTTAGAATTCCCCCGCATCCGGAGGGAATTCCCACTACTGTTAAGCTATTATTGAGATTCCCCCCATATCTATTACTATGGCGCTGGAGGAAAAGATAAAAGCAATTGAGGAGGAGATACAGAACACCCCCTACAACAAAGCCACGCAGCATCACATCGGAAAGCTGAAGGCCAAGCTGGCCAATCTAAAGGAAGAAAGGATTAAAAAGGCATCAAGCAAGGGAAGCGACCTGGGCTTTGGTGTAAAAAAATCTGGTGATGCAACCATATCGCTGGTAGGATTTCCCTCTGTTGGAAAGTCAACCCTCCTTAACAAACTGACTGACGCAAATTCCAGAGTCGCTGATTATGAATTCACCACCCTTGAGGTAATCCCCGGGGTGATGAATTATAAAGGAACGAGAATTCAAATCCTTGACATCCCTGGAGTCATCTCGGGAGCATCATCCGGAAAGGGGAGGGGAAAGGAGGTTATGTCCATAGTGAGGACATCCGATCTGATCCTTATTCTCCTTGACATAAAGAAAACCGGACAGTTGGCTCAAATTCTCACCGAGCTTTATGATGTTGGTATCCGTCTCAACGAAAGCCCTCCCGATGTAAGGATAAGAAAGACATCCAGGGGCGGCGTGACAGTCACATCAAGCAGGAAGCTCAGGAATATTGAAAGGAAGACTATCATGGAAATTCTTAATGTGAATGGAATCCATAACGCCGAGGTAACTGTCCGGGAGGATGTAAGCTCAGACAGGTTCATAGATGCCATAATGGCTAACAGGACATATATCCCGGGGATAATAGCCCTGAACAAGATAGACCTGATTGAAACGAAGGAGGTTGATAGAATTCGGGCAGATATTCCGGATTCAATAGCCATATCTGCAGAGAACAACATCAACCTCGACAGACTTCGGGAGGAGATCTTCAAAAAGCTCAACCTCATAAGAATCTACATGCGGCCGCGGGGTGGAAAGCCCGATTACAGGGAACCGTTAATCCTGAAAAAGAACTCAAGCGTTGAGGATGCCTGTAAGAAGATTCACAGGCGGTTCCTGAGCAAATTCAGATACGCATTTGTCTGGGGCAGCTCAGCAAAATTTCCGGGGCAAAGGGTCGGCCTTTCCCATAAACTGAAAGACAAGGATGTGCTTACTATAATTACTGATAGGTAGATTCAGGAACTATTACTCCCCTAACCTCCCCGGGATTTCTCTTATCTTTCCTCCCAATTAGCGAGAGGTAGATCATATAGCTGAAGGATATCCATGCAGTCGTTGTGTAAAAGCCTATAAGCTGTTGCAGGAAGGATGTTATAACCAGGAGGGGGTCTGACTGGCATCCACTATCGCCGGGCTCTGGAGCAGCAGGGCTTATAATCGCTACTGGAATGCTAAACACCATTGAGATTATAGTTATGACTATCAAAAAGAGGACCGCATAGCCGAGAACATACCAGAAGCTTCCGGCTGTAAGGGACCATGACCTCTTCAGGGACTCTATGATACCCTTACCTTCTATTACCAGTGCCGGCAAGGCTGCATACAGTCTGACTGCAAGGTATACTATGGAGATAACTGTCGGTATGGCAAAGAATAAGATTAGCAGAATGGATAGACCCATCAAAATAACGGAATTGGATAATTCCGACTGCAACACTATCGCCAGGATAATGGCAGGGATTAGCATCAGGAGAGCGGGGATGATCAGGACAATCCCGACTATTATTAACAGCAGAAGATATCTCGGGAGAATTCCTATTGATTTTTTCAGAATTCCCATCATGCCCCATTCCTTCTTACCATACTCAGATTCAGCAGCCCTGTAGATACATATACCCGCATACGAGTTCAGGATCCATCCGAGAATTCCCATCAGCAGGAAAATTCCGAATATGGTCTGAATCTGCGGAATCAGAAATACATTTACTATACTCCCTGAGGGGGTTGCAGGATTAAAGACATCTGCATAGTCCTCCATGTTGAGCGTTGGATTGACAGGAAGAATATACATCGCCATAGCCGCCATTACATTCAGCAGAAATACCGGCACAAAGAATATTAAAATCCTCGGCTTTTTGAACATAAATCCAAGAGAGAATCTCACTATCTCCTCAAGTTTCATCCTGCTTAATTTAATAGGCTCAAGAGTAAATAAGTTCTGTCAGAATGCTTAACGACTTAAAAAGGTTAGAGATTGATGGTAAGAAGGTAATTCTTCTGGGAACGGCTCATGTTTCAAAGGAGAGTGTCAAGCTGGTCGAAAAGACTATCGAGGAAGAGAGTCCCGACATCGTTGCGGTAGAGTTATGTGACAGAAGACAGAAATCCCTGGCCAATGAGAAGAAGTGGAGCGAAACGGAGATAAATAAGGTGGTGAGGGATGGCAACGCCTACCTCTTTCTAATGCAACTACTCCTTTCCAACCTCCAGCGAAGGATTGGTGAGGGCCTTGGAATCAGGCCTGGAGCGGAAATGCTCAAGGCATTGGAGATTGCAGAACGGAAGGGGCTAACAGTGGCACTGGTCGACAGGGACATAAACATAACGCTGAAAAGGGCATTTTCAAGGATGTCCCTGAAGGAGAAGTCAAGGATATTTATTGATCTCCTCTCCGGGGTTTTTGATGATGGAGAGATTAACGAAGAGCTTCTGGAGAAGCTGAAGGAGAAGGACATGATAACGGAGATGATGGAGGATTTAGGCAGAGAAATTCCCTCGGCAAAGGAGGTTCTTGTTGATGAGAGGGACAGATACATAGCGAACAGGATTCTTAATCTCAGGGCTAAAAAGGTTCTGGCGGTTGTTGGTGCTGGTCATGTTGATGGAATTAAGAGAATTCTTGAGTCAAATTCAAAATCAAGAGAGGAATTGGATAATGAGCTATATAAACTCGGGGGCATTCCTTCAAAGAAGAGCAGAATCAGATTAATCGCTTATGTCATCCCTGCAATATTCATCGCAATCGTTGGCTATGGATTCTACGCACATGGGGTTTCCCTGACTCTAAACATACTCTGGAAGTGGTTCCTGATTAATGGGACCCTGTCGGCTATTGGGGTTCTTCTTGCAATGGGACATCCCTTATCTGCAATAACTGCCTTCCTTGCTGCACCTTTCACATCACTGAACCCGACGATAGCTGCGGGCTGGTTTGCCGGCATTACGGAAACCTGGGTCAGAAAACCAAGAGTCAGGGATATTGAGGGTCTGCTGAGGTTAAACTCAGTGTCTGACTATTGGAGAAACAGGGTGACGAGAATTCTCCTTGTGGTTGCCTTCGCGAATATAGGCAGCTCAGTAGGAACCTTCATAGCGCTGCCTTACCTGGCGGCGATGCTATGAATTCAAGTCGTTGAATTCTACCCTGCCAGAATTCTACGGTGCTATTATGC
>WALD01000025.1 GCA_015523055.1 Candidatus Altarchaeota archaeon | reverse complement strand
CGTTACTATAGCAATTTCACCACTTATTCTTGATGAGGTAATCTGGATTGTTAAAAAAGAGCTTTCTTATGACAAGGCAATTGAATATGCTAAGGGGATAGCAGAGAACCTGAATTTAGAAAATCTATCTGTTGATGATTCTGTAATTAAATCAGCATTTGATTATATGAAAAAAGGATTGGATCCACGGGATGCGATTCATGTAGCAACAATGCTAAAACACGATATATTCACGATTATTTCCAAAGACTCTGACTTTGATAAAATAGATGAGATTGAGAGACTGGATTTTGAAGAAGCATTAGAGAAGTTCAGTTGAAAGGAAAGCTTCTTCTCCAATTTTTTGGTGATTGAGTCATAATAATTCTTGGTGAATTACTATGACTCGTTCTGGTTTGTCAAAAGTGTTCAGGAAATTATTTTGACCTGTAACTTCGACTATTTTTAGTAATAGGTCTATATCAAAAGCCTAAAACACGCTTCTTTCAGAACATTTATATTTCTTCCATCTATGAAAAACACCTCACTTTTTTTAAAGTTAAAACGATGAGGTTTCTGCAGGCTTCCTGCACTCTACCTGATGAGTATTAAAACGAAATGTGAAATCGAAGATTTCTCATTTATGAGAAACGCGTTGGGTTTCACATATAGGAAATGCAGGAAAGGTAGAAACCGATAGAAACCTCACTGTCCTTGTTGTTTTCCCCAAGTCGTTAGTATTTTTGGTTCAAGACTTAAACCTTTCTTTTTAATTATCTGGATTTAATTATTATCCTGTAGGATGAAAGCGGATAGTGAGAAATGCTGTTATTGCGGTGGATGCGTAGGGGTCTGCCCCGAGGATGCATTGGAGTTGCGAGAAACCATCATTTACATAGATGACGAAAGATGCAAGAATTGTGGACTGTGTGCGAAATTCTGCCCGGTCGGAGCTTTAACGAAAGATGGAGATTCCTGATTATGATGCGGTAGTTGTAGGGGCAGGCCCTGCCGGAAGCATTGCGGCAAGATTCCTTGCAGAGAAGGGCGTCAGGACCCTTGTTGTTGAGAAGAAACAGGAGATTGGCACTCCCAAGAGGTGCGCCGAAGGAATAAACCTTCGTGGCCTGGAGGCGGTGGGACTAAAACCCGATCCTCGCTGGGCAACAAACGAGATTAATGGTGCAGTTCTCTATTCTCCAGGCGGTAAAAGGGTGGTTTGTAAAAGCGACAGGGGCTATATCTTGGAGAGAAAAATCTTTGAGAAGCATCTGGCTATGGAGGCGATAAGGGCTGGGGCCAGATACATGGTGAAAACAAGGGCACTCGGGGTAATAAAGGAGGGTGGAGGGGTCACCGGTGTAACTGCCGAATTCATGGGTGAGAGATTCAGAATAAATTCCAGAATTCTCATAGCTGCGGACGGCGTGGACTCCAGAATTGCCAGGTCCGCGGGAATTGATACAACGAATAGGATAACTGACTACCATTCCGGCTTCCAGTATGAGATGGCGGGTATCAGTCTGAAGGAGCACGATATGCTGCACCTCTACTTTGGGAATGATGTTGCCCCCAAGGGCTACATCTGGATATTTCCCAAAGGCAATGATGTAGCTAATGTAGGGGTAGGGATCCTTGCCAGCAAATCCGGGGAGGGGAAGAGGGCGAAGGACTATCTTGACAGGTTCATCGATGGCCATAGGGAGATATTTGAGAATTCAAGCCCGATTGAAATCAACGCCGGGGGAATTCCTGTAAGTTCCTCAGTCAATAGGTTCGTAATGGACGGCCTCATGCTTGTAGGAGACGCGGCACATCAGGTCAATCCCATTCATGGAGGAGGGATGGCGATTGCAATGAAAGCTGCAAAGCTATGTGCAGAGGTAGGGGCAGAGGCAATAAAAGAGGGCAATGTTTCTGGAGAAAGACTCTATGAGTATGAGAAAATCTGGAGAGAGACGCAGGGGGTAAAGCTGCAGAAGCTCTTCAAACTACGGGCATTTCTTGAGAAACTGGAGGACAGGGATTTTG
>WALD01000024.1 GCA_015523055.1 Candidatus Altarchaeota archaeon | reverse complement strand
TCACTCTCCATCTCATTGACCTCATAGTCACAGTCAAAGGAGAATTGAGCGTCCTGTGGATACATGCTGAGAGGGTTGCTAAGGTTTGCAGGATATCTTGGGATATCCGGCTTCAGGTTCAGGATTTTTGCACCAGGGGGGAATATCAACCCCACCACCGTATGTGCCGGGGTGGCAAGGGAGGAAAAGCTTAGTGTCCATATACTACCTGATTTATGTGTAAGATGATTGCTGGTATAAACAATCCAGAGCCTTCCGTCAGATTCCGGGAAATATGACCGGGGGTTGAAGGTTATCATCTGCCCATCGGGGAGGGAGTCAGATTTATGTTCCAGTTTCCCGCTTGAATCTGATATATCCAGTTTGCTCGTTTTTGGAAGAAGAATTTTTGCATTGGGCCTGTCAACAACCAGCTCCTCCCTGACATTTGCAACTCCATTTTCCTTGATCTCTATATTTATGCTGTTTACCCTGTATATCCCGGAATACAAAAAAGAAGTATTCTCCTGAGTTTGAGCATATGCTATCTGGATTATCAGAAGAAGGGTTAATGCAAGAATTTCGGGTCTATGGAGAGGTAATCTTTTCATTTGACAGCATTCGGTTATATATGGCTTTTCTCTCATCATCCCTTAGTAATGCAAATAGTTGTGAGGAAAGGGTTTGCGACATTCCGCTGATGTCTATCAGCAGGTCATGCATCTCGTCCATTGATAGGGTAATGGAGTTGGGTTCTATAATCTCAATGGCAGATGGGCCGTATCTCATGACGACAGAGACAAACCAGCGAAGGTCCCTGATAAGCAGTTTTATCTCTGCTATCCCGGAGAATATCTCTGTCTCTTCGTCCTTCCTGAACTCAAACATCTTTACATGTATGAGTTTGACTTCCTTTTCACCGGCCAGAGAATCAAATACCGTTCTCTGGAGTGCGTTTTCTGCAGCCTCTTTATCATTTGCCTGTACCTCTATGAAGATTCTCGCGAGGATTGCCCCCTCTTTGATTCTGCTATTGACATTCAAGCCTTCATTGAATGTCTTCTCAAGAAGTGGTGTGTCTGTCATCCTGTTATGAATATTGGGAATATGGGTAAAAATAGTTTTAATGGATGTTTTTAATTGAATCCCCCAGCTCTTTCACCAGTTCTGCCTTGATTCTTCCTCTTATCCTGTCACTGTTCTGGCAGGCTGCTCCCCGTATACCAATAATATCAACTCCTGCTTTGGACAGGGGCAGAACATGCTCACTGTTGAGGGAGCCGCCAAGAGCGACCCGTATGCCTGAGTTGTGAGAGGCATGCACAAAATTCTCCACCCCCTCTATATTCAAAAAATTGAACAGGTTTCTGCCGTCCTTTACTGCTGTATCCAGCATGGCTATGTCTGCCCCGGATTCCTTTGCAATGGAGGGAATTGAAGCCGAAGGGATCGAACCTATCCTTTTGTAGTCTGCATAGCCTGCAATGACAACCTTTGTATTGGGATAGGTATCCTTTACTGCCCTTACGGTAGAGCTCGCGAGTTTTATAGCATCTTGCAAAGAATTCACTCCATAGAGGCCAATCTTGACATAATTCACACCAAGAGAGGCTACGCCAAGAGCTGCCAGAGAAGCAGTTCCCGGGAGATTCGGAAAGTCGCCCAGTGTTGCACTCAGCTCAATCCCCTTGGGAAGGAGGTCTTTTATCTCTGAGATAACCCATGGGAAATTCGCCCCCAGCGAACCCTCAGCAGGATTTTTGACATCAATAATATCTGCCCCGCCCTTTATCGCCTCAATTGCTTCATCCCTGTCTGTCGGGCTGATTAATAGCTTCATTTTTAATATAATAATTATGAATTTAATCTCAGATATAAGACTTAGATGGTACGACGAGAGCTATCTTGAAGCGGAGGACAGGGAACTGGTTAGAATTCTTCTGAATTCTCTGGGAGTCACCAGAGAGGTTGCCCTTGATATCTTTGAGGTTATGTTGATTGCAAAGAGCGCCGGCATCTCTTCAACGAGGAGAGAGATTAGGAACAGGGTTATAGAGCTGAGAAAGGAGAGGGGTATTGAGAATCCGTCTAATGGGCTTACTGACAGGAATATCCAGCTCTGGCTGAGGTTCTTTAGAGAGGTTGATTTGGTTGAGCGGATTGGAAGCAGGTATCTCTTTTCAGGGAATAAAAAGCCGTCGAGGGTATGGCTTGAGCGAACGAAGCCGAACATCATAGATAAGAGTGCAGAGAATATCCATAAGATTCTGCTTGAGTTAGAGAGGAGGTATGAGATAGAGTAAACTCCTTAGTAGACTAT
>WALD01000023.1 GCA_015523055.1 Candidatus Altarchaeota archaeon | reverse complement strand
GATGTAATGGGGTTTCTCAGCACGTTGATGAAGTCTTACGGCCTTAACGATCTGCCTGCAAAGGTAACTGGCGCCCTCTATATTGAAACGGAGGATGTTTCTATGGACTATGTCGCCAGAAAAACAGGCTACAGTCTAGCTTCGATATCCAACACAATGAAGATGCTGGAGACCATGGGCGTGGTCCAGCGTATAAAGAAGCCAGGAACGAAGAAGGTTTTTTTCTATATGGAGAAGGACCTGATTAGGTTGAACGTAATGAAGATCAATGCAATGCAAAATAATTTTATCAAACCCGCAAAGGAAACCCTTCCAAGGATTATAAAGAAATACAAAAACAAGGTAAAGGATAATAAATCAAAGCAGAAGCTCAGAATAATCGAGAATTATTATACGCAACTTCTTCAATTTGAAGGAATATTGGGTGAATTCATAAAAAAACTTGAGGAGATGTCAATCAAGGAGTAGATATCTGCGTAGTTGATTCAGATACAGGGAGTGTAGGATGGGCAGGGAGAAAAAACATAACGGGCCAATTATCCGGCTGGATGATGTCTGGAAGATATATCAAATGGGGAGGATGCAGGTTGAAGCGTTGAGGGGATTGAGTCTTGAAATTCTGCCAGATGAATTCGTTGTAATAACGGGTCCATCCGGTTCCGGAAAGTCAACCCTGATGAACTTAGTTGGTTGTCTGGACATACCCAGTAAGGGCAGGGTTTTTCTGAGGGGAGAGGACATATCAAGATTATCAGAGAGCGAACTCGCTCAGATAAGGGGCAGGATCATCGGTTTTGTTTTCCAGACCTTCAACCTGATACCCAGCCTTACTGCACTGGAGAATGTAATACTTCCTATGACCTTTCAGGGAATTCAAAGATACGAACGTGAGGAGAGGGCAAAGAAGCTGCTGGATATGGTTGGCCTTGAGAAGAGAAGGCATCATAAGCCTGCAGAGCTCTCAGGCGGACAGCAACAGAGAGTTGCAATAGCGAGGTCCCTGGCAAACGACCCCGAGGTTATCCTGGCCGACGAGCCAACCGGAAATCTCGATTCAAAAACGGGCAAGGAGGTAATGGATATGCTCTCACGGCTCAACAAGGACGGGAAGACCATAGTGCTGGTAACCCATGACATTAATCTTTTGAGATATGGTGACAGGATACTCCACATAATGGATGGGAGAATAAATGAAAGAGGAGGTAAATAAAAAATGAAGAAGGCCATATTGGTGACTGGAATTCTGGTTTTGACTCTGATTCAGGCCATACACGCTGAACCAAGGTTTGATTCCATAAGTTTGGACCCATCGTATATCGAGGCAGGAGATACAGTCAATGTCTATGTGAAGTTCCACGAGCACCCCGATATGCGGAATGTTCTAAGTGCTGGAAGCAGAGGAGAGGGTGGTCCCAGAATTGTTGCAGGGGAAAACCCGAGGGTATTTTATCGGACAAAACTCGTTCCGGCTGATGATATATCAAAGGCATACATCCTTATTAAAAATGGTGAGGGGAAGGTTGGGCATCTGTTCATTGGCGAGAGCTGGACATCTCTATTTAAGATAAAGATAAGGGATAATGCCCCTGCAACAACCTATTCCATGGAGTTTCAGATAATAGGAACCGACATTGATGGAGAAAAAGAAGAACTGATAATCAGCAATGATGTGGAAATTCCGGTCAGAGATTCTGTAGAATTCAACATATCCTCCGACAACGCCCTCGATGTCGGCTCAACAGGGAACATAAAGATAGGTATAGGTAATGAGGGCGGGGGAATTGCAAGGCACGTCAATGTTGGATTAACGCTCAACAGTCCGTTCACGACGGCAACATCCTCAAGCAGGTATCTGGGGGATTTTAAGGCAGGTGAGGAAAAAAATGTTGAATTCTTCGTTTCTGTAAGCAGCGATGCCAGGATAATGACCTATAAGATTCCATTGACGATAACATACATTGACAGCGACGGGGTTGAACAGATGGTCAGGAAAGAGATTGGTGTGAAGATAAAAACAGTGCCTGACTTATATCTCGGTTTAGACGAAGCTGATTCATTTGCTCCCGGCAGGAAGGGGACGATTACCTTAAGCATAGCAAACAAGGGTTTTGTGGATGCAAAGTTTCTGATGCTCAAACTCTTGCCGTCTGAATATTACCGGGTAGATTCAATAAGCGAGGCCTACATAGGAAATCTCGACTCAGATGATGTTGAAACGGAGGATATGACCATAAAGGTGAGCGACAACGCTCCCGCAGGGAGAATTCCACTGAGGGTGGAGCTTTACTACAAGGGGGAGGGGAGCAACAAGAACTATGTCCTCTCCAGAGAGATTCCATTGAGGATATTGACGCCTGAAGAATATGCTGCTGAGCACCCGCAGCAGGACGGAATATCAACAGTATTGAAGGTGGTATTTGCAATCCCGGTGTTTATTCTCGGAGTCGTGATTGTGTGGCTCATCTATAAGATTATTGAGCTTATAATAAACGGACTGAATAAAAGGCTCTTCAGCAAAAGTTGATATGATTGAGGACTACATAAGGTTTGCCTTGAATAACATAGCCCACAGAAGGCTCAGAAGCTGGCTGACCGTGACAGGAATCTTCCTGGGGATTGTTGCCGTTGTTGCATTAATCTCCTTGAGTGAGGGCCTTCAGCAGGTTATTCAGGAGCAGGCGGCAGCGGTTGGAAGTAAGAGAATAGCAGTATCCCCTGGCGGAGCAGGTCTTACAGCCCGGATAGGTATGTCCAATGTAGTTTCTGCAAAGCTCGGCAACTCCGATCTTAATGTCATAAAAAGGGTAAGGGGGGTTGACTCAGCAATCGGGATAGTTGTAGCCACAGGAAAGGTCAGATTCAAGGACAAGACAAAATTCATCTCTGTTTTCGGTGTTGATACAAAACCCAAAACACAGGATTTTCTAAAGGAGATCAACCAATTTGTTGTTGATCATGGCCGCTATCTAAGGGAAGGGGACACTCACAAAGCACAGGTGGGCCCAAAGACCGGTGATTTATTTGGCAGGGAGCTTGGGGTGGGGGACAAAATAAAGATAGATGGCAAGGATTTTGATGTAGTCGGCATAAATAAGAGAACAGGGAACCCCCTGCACGATTTCAAGATAACGATTCCCATTGAAACTGCAGAGGAAGTATTCGGTAAAGAGGACGACTTCTTCATCATACACGTTAAGGTGGAGAAGGGCTATGATCCCTCCGATGTTGCAGAGAAGATAAGGGAAAAACTCAGGAAACAGAGAAATGTAAAGAGGGGGAAGGAAGACTTTTCTGTTGAAACCTTTGAAAGCATTATCAGTGCATTCACCAGCGTTCTGGACATAGTCCAGATAGTGCTTATCGGGATTGCCGCCATCTCTCTTCTGGTTGGAGGGATAGGGATCATGACAACAATGTATACCTCGGTAGTGGAGAGAATTCATCAGATAGGGGTTATGAAGGCGATAGGGGCAAGAAATTCAAGCATAATGTTCATATTCCTTATTGAAGGCGGTTTTCTTGGTATGGTTGGTGGGATTATGGGAACGCTTGGCGGCATGGGGATAGGTTTCAGTGTTGAATACATCCTTAAGAACCTCTACGATTTTGACATGTTCCATGCCTACATGGGCCCGGAATTGATTATCTCCTCATTAACATTTTCATTCCTCTGGGGCTGCATCTGGGGTGGTTTCCCTGCAAGAAAGGCCGCAAAGATGCACCCGGTGGAGGCATTAAGACACAGATAAAATGTGGGGTGATTTTTTCAGACTTTCGGTGCGAAGTATAAGGAGAGGGGGTACGAGAAGCTGGCTCACGATGATGGGTATATTCATCGGAATTGCTGCAATAGTTTCCTTAATCTCTCTGGGGGAGGGGCTCCATAGTGCAATAAACGAACAGTTTGAACTTCTTGGTCCTAATATTATCTATGTCACACCGGGAGCTATCTTCAGACCCGGAGGCGGGGCGTCAAAGCTAACCGACCATGAACTGGACATTGTAAAGAAGGTACACGGAGTCGAGAAGGCAGGTGGTATAATATCAAGGCTTTCAAGAATTGAATTCAGAGGGGAAACAGAATATGGTTTTGTTTCCGGTCTGGACCCGGATATGCAAGACCTTTTTCTCGACGGCACGGGTGTAGAGATAGTCCGGGGCCAGGAGAGATTCAAGTCATCTGACACATATAAGGCGGCAATTGGCTACAGTTACTGGAGTGGTGATGTATTCGATAGGTCTGTAGACATAGGGGATATTCTCAGGATAGATGACAAAAAATTCAATGTCGTTGCTTTTGTTAGTGAGATAGGAAACCCAGAGGACGATAAAAACATCTATATCCCGATTGAAACAGCAAAGGATTTATTTGGTGTGGGGGACGATTATAGGGTAATAATGGCCAAAACCATGCCAAACGCGGATATAGACGATGTGTCTGAGGAGATTAAGGAAAAATTAAGGAAGGACAGAGGTCTTGATCAGGGTGAGGAAGACTTCCAGATTATGACCATGGAGCAGGTGAGGAAATCCGTAGGTATAGTTCTGGATGCAGTCCAGGCAGTCCTGATAGGTATAGCAGCCATATCCCTCTTTGTTGGGGGAGTCGGCATAATGAACACCATGTACACATCGGTTTTTGAGAGAACCCAGGAGATAGGCCTGATGAAGGCACTTGGAGCCAGAAATCAGGACATTCTCTACATCTTCGTGTTTGAATCAGGTATGATGGGCACAGTCGGTGGTGCGATCGGTTGTATTGTTGGAGTAGGGCTTGCAAAGCTCGTTGAATTCTTAGCGGCTCGACAGATGGGATCTGGCCTAATCAACGCTCAGATAACCCCTGAGCTCTTGATTGGAGCGATTCTATTCTCCTTCATAATCGGCTGCATATCAGGAATTCTTCCAGCAAGGCAGGCATCGCAGCTAAAGCCGGCGGATGCATTGAGATATGAGTAGAAAAAAGGAGGTGCAGTAGATGGATCAGGTGGCAGGTCATGTATTTAATGCAAGAAAACCTTATCCTATCAAGTGCTATAAAGATCAGCGTTAATATAAAAAAATGTTGACGGATTTATTATTGTTTACGGGTATCCCCATAGTCCTGATAATAAGTGCCGAACTTAGGGTAAGATCATGGACACAATCAGCAGGATTATAATTTAAAATTTCGTTTAAAAAGGAGAGGTGCTCGCTATAGATGGAAATCGGTATTGTCGGAAAGCCAAATGTCGGGAAGTCAACATTCTTCAAAGCACTTACTCTGGCAGATGCAGAAATAGCGAACTTCCCTTTTACAACCATCAAGGCAAATATAGGGGTTGGGTACGTAAGGAAGGAATGCGCCTGCAGATCTCTCTCTCTTGAATGTAACCCAAAGAATTCTGTCTGCAAAGAGAAGAATAGATTCATTCCAGTAAGGGTGATAGACGTCGCGGGTCTCGTTCCGGGAGCCCATGAGGGCAAAGGGCTTGGGAATCGTTTTCTTGATGACCTCAGGCAGGCAGATGCCCTTATCCATATAATTGACATCTCAGGAAGAACTAATGAGAGAGGTGAGGTTACCAGAGGATACGAGCCTGAAAAGGACATAAAATTCCTGGAGGAGGAGATAGACCTCTGGTTCTATGGAATTCTGAGGAAGAATTGGGGTAGAATTTATAATAAAGCGAAGCATAGCCACAAAGATCTGATTATTGAACTGGCAGAACAGCTGTCCGGTCTTGGGATTAATGAGAAGCAGGTTGGAGAGGCAGTAAAGATGTCCGGACTGACGGAATCTACCGAGTGGAGCGATTCCCAGATTAAGGAATTTGCAACAAGATTGAGGAATATCTCAAAGCCAATCCTTATTGCAGCAAATAAGATTGACCTGGACCCGGGGAATTTTGAAACACTCAGAGAGCGGTATGATATGATCCCGGTATCTGCAGAGGCGGAGCTTGCCCTGAGACAGGCTGAGAAATCAGGTATAATAAGCTATCTTCCGGGAGATAAAGAATTCAAGATACTGAGGGATGTTGATGAAAGACAGAGAAGGGCACTGGAATTCATTCAGAACAATGTCCTGAATAAATACAACTCCACCGGAATTCAGAATTGCATAAATACCGCAGTTTTTGGACTCCTGAAGCAGATAGTTGTCTATCCAGTAGAGAATGAGAGCAAATTTACGGACAACAGGGGTAATGTTCTCCCTGATGCCTACATCCTGCCAGAGGGAAGCACAGCACTGGACCTGGCCTACCGGGTGCATACAGACATAGGAAATAAATTCATCGGGGCGATAGACTGCAGGACCAGGATGAAGGTCGGAAAAGAGCATCGATTGAGTGACGGGGATATCATTAAGGTTCTAACAGGACGATAGACAGGCATGGAAACCCTCCCAGAGGAATAAGCCAAACGGTCTAAAGCCCTATTTACCTGACTTCGCCACCTGCCCCCCTTTCTCACTACCCGACTGCCGTAGATTATTAGACTATTCAACAGGACATTTTAACCTATCCTCCATTAGTATAGTAATGTGTATCAGGATCAAAACACCGGCCAGACTGCATCTGGGAATCCTTGACCTTACCGGCAATCTGGGAAGGCTCTACGGCTCCATTGGGGTTGCAGTAGAAGAGCCGGGCTTCGTTCTTGAGGCGATGCCCTCCGACGAACTGAGAATCACAGGCGGGGACGATATTGTGAATTCACTGGTGCAGAAATTCTTTGTTCATTATAACCTTAAGCCCGAAATCGAGATAAGAATAACTGAGAGAATTCCCTCCCATGTCGGCCTTGGCTCCGGGACACAGCTGTCGTTGTCGGTAGGCAGGGCAATCACAAAGCTGCATGGTATTGATGCAAATATCAATGAAATCGCAGGGATAGCCGGAAGGGGATCCCTCTCAGGTATCGGTATATCTGCATTTGAGCATGGCGGTTTTATAGTTGATGCCGGTCAGAGAGTCAATGCCAGGGGAGAGGTACCAACAGTCATCTTCAGACAGCCATTCCCTGAGGACTGGAGATTCATAATAGCGATCCCCCGGGTAGAAAGAGCAGTTCATGGCAGAGAGGAGAGGGAATTCCTCAAAAGGGTAACCCCCGCCCCGGCTGAAATCTCAGGGGATATATGCCGTCTGCTGCAACTCAAACTCCTCCCGGCTCTGATTGAAAAGGACATAGAGGGATTTGGTCATTCCCTCACGGAGATTGACAGGAAGGTCGGTCTCTTCTTCAGGGGCATCCAGAGGGGGATATATCGGGAGAGGGCGTCGGAGCAACTGGTGGAATTCATGCTGAATAACGAATTCTATGGTGCAGGGCAGAGTTCATGGGGTCCCTCGGTCTATGCTGTTATAGAGGATAAAGAGGCGGGGGAAAAGGAATCTCTGGTGAGGGAATTCATGCAGAAGAAGAGCATCGGTGGAGAGGTTATAACCACAAGGGCGAATAATTCAGGGGCAGAGGTAGGTATTTATAGTCAAAACAAATATTAGTAACATGGCCAGAAAACTGGAGGATATCCTGAGGAATGGCTGGGGAATATGGAGGAAAAACCTTATCCTGTCCGTACCCTTCATCCTGAGTTTTGTTCTCACCGCTGTAGTCGTTATAATCTTTGGCATAGTCTTGATGTTCCTGCCCCTGACGATGCTCGCATCTGGTATGGTCGGACTCGGTAGGATAGGCATGATGGATATAATACTCCTTGTAGCAGCCGTAGTAGGATTAATCCTATTGACCGGTCTGATATCCTCATTCTTCTCGGCAGGGGCGATAGGGATGGCAGGGAAGGCAGTAGAGCAGAAGAAACCGAATCTTGATGATATGGTGGACTACGGCAGGAGAAAATTCATCAACCTCTTCCTTGCCTCGCTGATAATTATATTAATGACCTCTGGTTTATTGATACTGCTCATGGGAATCTTCATAGGCATTCCGCTGGCGATTGGGGTCTTGCAGTCAAATTCTATGCTTTCTATTCTTCTGGTTATAATATGGGCATTAATCTCGCTTTTAGCCCTTATTGTGCTTGGACTTTCACTAACGATTGTTCCATACGCCATCGTAATCTCAGATCTTGGAGCTGTGGAGGGGGTAAAGAAGGGAGTCGAGTTCTTCCTAAACAACAAACTGCATGTTTTCCTGCTATGGCTCATCATTACGGTGCTGTCAATAGCGGCCTTACTGATATTTAATGTGATTCAGTTCATTGTTGGGTTGTTACCCCTCATTGGAATAATTCTGAGCATTATAATCTCGCTGGTGTCACTGGCATTCTCCCTTGTAGTCATGGCACCGCTGTCAACGGTATGGTATTCTTACCTCTATCTGGACAGAACGAAATAGCCCTATAGTTTCTCAAGAATTCTCTCGAATTCTGACCCGGGGGCAACCCTTCTGCCCACCCTGAGATTCTCCCGAATCTTTCTCTCAAGGAATTCTCTCTCCTCCCCAGAGACGTGAGGGATCTTTGTCCGGGCTATGAGGCTTTCGAGGGATAGATACCTGGCGCGATTGACCAGCACCGGGGTTTTGATAACCCTGAACCCGGTTGGAATTGCATTAATTCTTATCCTGTTCCCCATATCCCTCGTTTTCCTCAAATCAAGCTCAATGAATGCATCTGCATCCTTTAGGTGATTGCCCTCAAATTCAAGCATCTGCTTTTCAAAAACGGAATTATAAAAAATCCCTATATCGTCAACAAAATTAATCACATATCTCCCGTCCTCCAGTATATCCTTACACACCGTGGAGGTTTTGTAGATATCCATCTCAATGCTCTCAAAATCCGTAGTGAGAATCCCCACCGGAGACGCATTTCCTGAGACAGTTAGAATAACCTCATAGATCCATCCCCTCCTGAGCCCTAATTCATCCGGAATCCTCATTCTTCATCCCAAGAAAATATTCATGAACCCTTGAATCCATTGTTAATTCAGGATGGAAGGCAACAGCAAGGATACGATGTTGTCTCGCCATGACTATCCTGTTCTCAACCCTCGCCAGAACATCCACCCCATCACCTGCCTCCTCTATGGCGGGGTCCCTTATAAAGACGGCGTGATAGGGTTCCCTCCCAAGAGCCGTTATACCCACATCAATCTCAAAGCTCTCCCTCTGCCTGCCGAAGGCGTTCCTTTTGACCCGGATATCCATCAGTCCCAGTAACGGCTGACCTGACCTCCTGACCTCCTCATCACCCCCTTTGGATAGAAGGACGAGCCCTGCGCAGGTGCCCATGACGGGAATTCCCTTCCTGACAAGCTTCTTGAGCTCAGAATCAATACCATACTCCGTAATCAACCTTCCTATTGCTGTGCTCTCTCCCCCAGGAATCACAAGGAAATCCAGGTCTCTGAGCTCATCTCTTCTTTTAGCCTCAAGAACCTCACCATCAATCTTCATCCCCCTCATAGCATTCCTCATTGCAATCAAATGCTCCGAGACATCTCCCTGCAAAGCGAGAATTCCAATTCTCATCATCTGGCCCCCTTGACTACGGCTCCGAATATTAGACTCAAGACATAGAATACGAGAAGCCCGGCAAGAATTCTGATCCATTCGCCAATGTCAAGGGGAATTACTTTAAAGTAGCCCGCTAGTGGCGTATAGAGAACCATGAGCTGGAGGAGCAGGGAGATTGCAAGGGCAAGTATCAGGTATTTGTTGGAGAAGATACTCAGCTTCTCCTTCTGTCTTATAACCTGCACCCTGACAAGCTCAAAGACAATCAGAGAGGTGAATGCAATTGTCTGGGCCTTTGCGATATTTTCCAATGGATTCGCTTCATAGAACAGCAGTAGAACTATCACGCTGATCGCCACCCCTATGAAGATTATAGAATATGCAATATCTCTGTTTATTACTCTTTCACTCCTGCTCCTCGGTTTTCTCTTGAGAATATCCGGCTCGGCAGGATCAACACCCAGGGCCAGGGCAGGAAGGCCATCTGTCAGGAGATTAATCCAGAGAAGCTGCACGGCAGTCAGGACTATAACCGGCCTTCCGAGAATGAAGGGAAACGATGCTATAAAAACAATAAGCACCTCCCCCAGATTGCACGAGAGCAGATAGTTTACGAATTTCCTCACATTGTCGAATATTCGTCTCCCCTCCTCTATCGCATTCCTTATTGTAGCAAAGTTATCATCAAGAAGGATTATATCAGATGTCTGCTTTGCAACGTCTGTCCCTCTTATTCCCATGGATATCCCAACATCCGATGCCTTAATGGCGGGAGCATCATTTACCCCATCCCCTGTCATTGCAACAACATGACCGTTTTCTCTAAGGGCATGCAGAATCCTGTACTTGTGTCCGGGGGAAACTCTGGCAAAGATATCAACCTCCTCAACCCTTTTTCTCAATTCCTCGTTGGAGAGGTCATCAAGATTCTTACCCTCCATAGATTTTGTTCCTATTCCAAGCTCACTGGCGATCGCCCTGGCCGTCATCACATTATCCCCAGTAATCATAATAACCCTTATTCCCGCACTCTTACAGTCATTGATGGCCTGCTTAACCTCTGTCCGGGGTGGGTCTATCATACCCTGAAGCCCCAGGAAAATCAGATTCTCCTCCACATTATCACCAAGGGGTTCAGCCTTGTAGGCTATTGCTATAACTCTCAGAGCATCACTGGCTAGCTTTTCATTGGCTTTAAGTATGTCCTCCCTCATTTCATCAGTCAGGTTCTTTACAACACCCTTTTCATAGACTCTGTTGCAGGAATCCAGAACAACCTCAGGAGCACCCTTCACGAATGCAACCCTGCCTTCTTTGCAATCATGAATTGTGCTCATCATCTTTCTCCGGGAAGAGAAAGGAATTTCATCAATCCTTTTATACTCCTTTTCAAGCCTTTTCTTATCCAGCCCCGCCTTGATACCGGAAATCAGGAGAGCTGTTTCGGTTGGATCGCCAAGAAATCTTTCGTTTCCATCCTCGTCATACCCCGTTTTTGAATTATTACAGAGAAATCCCGCCCTCAAGAGGGGAATTATCTCTTTAGGGTTTACTGTGTTACCCCCCCTTGTGAATTCCCCCTTTGTGCTGTAGCCAACCCCCGAAACCTCAATGAATT
>WALD01000022.1 GCA_015523055.1 Candidatus Altarchaeota archaeon | reverse complement strand
CCTATATAAAAATCAGAATAGAAAAATGTTTCAATTCCAATTGTTGGTTGATAGGGCAGGAAGGAGCCCGGGAGTTGATCTGGGTTCTATGGACGACAGGGAACTCATTGAGTTTATCCACTCAAGAGCAGGTAGAAAAGAGGTAAATAGGTCAATAGCCCGGATAGAAAAGAGGATAGACGAACTGAAGAAGGAATTAAGGAGTCTAAACCAGAGGTGGATCACAAAGAGGGAGCTTGCAAAGAGAGCAGAGATGTCCCCTATAGAGCAGAAGATAATCCATGCTGAGATGTCCCATCTGGAGGAACGTGCCCAGGTCATAAGGGAGAGGGTAATATCAGAGATGCTTGAAGGGGTACAGGCCCTAAAAACATTGCTTATGGATACCACTGAAACAGGGGGGATACCAGAAAAAGGTGGCATCCTGACAGACAGCAAGAGGAAGCTAATAATTAATACCCTCATGGGGCGCATAGAGTGATTCTGATTCTATTAGATAATTCTATTAGATAATTGTATATCTTATCTCATTCCATAATACCCTTAATGGTGAATGAGGGTAACGCTGCACTGGTTCTGGATGATGAAACTGTTTTGAAGGGAACCGGCTTTGGCGCAAAGGACACTGCAGAGGGAGAGGTGGTATTCAATACATCCATGACCGGCTATCAGGAAGCTCTGACCGACCCCTCCTACAAATATCAGCTTCTTATGATGACCTATCCCCTTGTTGGAAATTATGGTATAAACAAGGAGGATTTTGAATCTGATGGGATAAAGGCAGAGGGTTTCATAGTGAGGGAATTGACACGGAGGCCGAGTCATGGCAGATTAACAAGCGACCTGAACGAATTTCTAAAAGAATATGGGGTTCCAGGAATATATGGAATTGACACCAGATTTCTGACAAGAAGGATTAGAGTTCATGGGGTTATGAATGGAATTCTTAGATACCCATATGATGAAAAAGAGCTTGATGATATGAAGGAGCGAGTAAAGGAATTGAGGAGCATATCCGACCTGGATCTGGTGGGTATGGTTTCCACAGATAGGATAAAGAAGCATGAAGGGGGGGGTAAGAAGACCATCGCTCTTATAGACTGCGGAGTGAAGCAGGGCATTATTCATCATATACTAAAGAGGGGTATAAATATCATCCAGTTTCCCGCCGGAACGTCAGAGGATGAGATTCTGGGGTATGAACCGGATGGCATAGTAATCTCTAACGGTCCCGGTGACCCTGAGAGAGCGGACTATGTAACCAGGACCATAAAGAAGTTAACCGGAGAAAGAATCCCAATCTTTGGGATATGCCTTGGGATGCAGATTATATCCCTTGCCTTCGGAGCCAGAACATACAAGCTGAAATTTGGTCATAGGGGCACTAATCAGCCGGTGAAGGAACTGAAAACAGGAAGGGTTTATATCACGACCCAGAATCATGGGTTTGCAGTAGATCCGGAATCCATCAACGATAGTCTGGAAATCACCCATATAAACCTGAACGACGAGAGCATTGAGGGAATTAGGCATCCCGAATTACCCATCCTCGCGATACAATATCATCCAGAGGCCCGTCCCGGGCCGCACGATAGCCACTATCTATTTGACGAATTTGTTAGAATGATGGAATGACCGACTGCATCATAGTCTTAGATTTCGGAGGGCAGTACTGCCATTTAATCGCTAGAAGAATCAGGGAGCTTAATGTCTATTCTGAGATAGTATCTCCGGAGATTACAGCGGAGGCTATTGAAGATTATAGAGACTGTAGGGTCAGAGGCATCATAATCTCGGGGGGCCCGCAGAGCGTCTATTCTGAGAGGATAAAATTCGATAAAAACATACTGAATCTAGACCTGGGAATTCTTGGTCTATGCTATGGACATCAGCTGATTGCCTATTCAACGGGGGGCGGGGTAGAAACAGCCGGGAAGAAGGAATTCGGAATCACTACCGCAATAATCGACAAACCGGAGGGAATTCTGAAGGGCCTGAATAGAACGGAGAGGGTCTGGATGAGCCATTCGGATACAGTAACCAGAATACCGGATGACTATGAAATTCTTGCTCATACGCAGAATTCTCCAATTGCCGCCTACCGACATAAAACAAAACACATCTACGGGTTACAGTGGCACCCGGAGGTTGTTCATACAGAAAATGGAATGAGGATTTTCAGGAATTTTGTCCTTGAAATCTGCGGGGCAAAGCCAAACTGGAGAATGGATAATTTCGTTGAGAATTCTGTTAGTGAGATAAGAGAAAGGGTAGGAGATAGAACGGCAGTCATAGCCCTGAGCGGAGGTGTAGATTCAAGCGTTGCGGCAATCCTGACCGCAAGGGCAATCGGAAAGAATCTTGTATCCGTTTTCGTTGATACAGGGCTGATGAGAAAAAACGAACCGGAGCAGATTGAAAAAATGTTCAGAAACCTCCATTTAAACCTCAGGGTTATTGATGCAAGGAGTAGGTTCTTCAAATCTCTTAAAGGAGTAAAGGACCCGGAGAAGAAAAGAAAGATTATAGGGGAGAATTTCATACGCGTTTTTGAGGAGGCTGCAAAGGATATTGATGCCAAGGTTCTTGTTCAGGGCACCATATACCCCGACAGGATTGAATCAGGCACCCGGTATGCATCCACAATAAAGAGTCATCACAATGTTGGTGGCCTTCCGGATAAACTGAAATTGGAGATACTAGAACCTCTGGCGGAGTTATATAAGGATGAGGTAAGGGTTGTAGCAAAAGATCTTGGTCTCCCAAAAGATATAACCGAAAGAATGCCATTCCCAGGCCCGGCCCTCGCAATAAGGGTTATTGGAGAGATCACCCCGGAGAGAATCAATATCGTAAGGAGAGCGGACGCAGTAGTGAATGAAGAGATAAGGAGGGCAAAGGCAGACATGAATATATGGCAGTCCTTCGCAGTCCTGCTTCCTCTGAAAAGCGTTGGGGTCCAGGGAGATACAAGAACCTATAAGAATACAATAGCCATCAGGATAGTAGAGAGCAGAGACGGAATGACAGCAAACTTCGCGAGAATTCCATACGATATTCTTGAGAGAATTTCTACGAGGATTACCAACGAGATCCCTGCCGTGAACAGAGTGGTCTATGACCTCACCCACAAGCCCCCCGCGACCATTGAGTGGGAGTAACATCTCTGGCAGGGATATTCTCCGAATTAGTTTCATAAAAGTTAGGCATTACTGGATAATCAGAGCAACCAAAAACCCGGTAATCAGCCCCGCACAGATCGGGGGTAGTGCAGGCAGAGCACATTTTTTTCTGTTGAGGATATAGATAAAGAGTATAAGTATCCCAATCAGGCCCCCTGTTGCTGTGATAACTGCATTCATAAATGAATAATCTCTCAACACAGAGACAGAGAATATGAGGGGGATTGTCAGGTCCCCGGTGCCGATACCCAAGAATCTATCGCCGAAGGGGATCTCGAACATGAGGGGAATCTTTCCCCTGCTTCCCTCAGCCAGGGTTATCATGTGTTTTGTCCCAAAGACAGCAACGAGATCGTATGCCGAGAGGAGCAGGATGAGGATGAGAGAGGGAATAAACGCAAGAGATGAACCGAAGAGAGCTCCGACGCCCGGAATCGTAAAGATAAGGACTATGTTCATCACAGCAGGATTTCTGCTCTTCACTATCGAGAGTGAAAAAAGAATTACTGCCAGAAACAGACCAATGAATCCAAACGGAATCCAGAGGGTGAGGGAAAGGCCCATTATCAGAAATAGAAACGAGAGAATTTTTATCAATAAATCAAGTTTGAATTTCAGTATGAAAAGCAGAATTCCAGTCCCGAAGAGCATATAGAAAAAAATGGTTAATGATGATAATGGGTTCTCAGGCTCCTTTACTACCGGGGGAATTCCCCCTGATTCTATCCGTTCTATAAACCCGTATCCCAGCCCTATGCCTATTAACTGGATAGAAATATAGATAACGGCTATCAGGATTAGAGGCTTGTATTCCATATTTTTTGGCATGATGATGACAGTGAGGGTTCAGTTTCATGTTTCCGGGCTGTTGCCTGGCCTGTTTTTCCATTCTGTTGGGATAAATGGAATTTCTTGAAAATCTTATTTTCCTCAAAATCTTTTTTTAATCTTTCATAAACAATAATATTTGGGGTAATTAAGAGAAATTTTGATGGATATTCTTCAGAATTTTCAAATCTGTTACTAAAGAAAGTCCATGCTACCACCATAGCCATTACAAAAGTTTTTCCAGAACCAGTAGCCATCTTAAAAGCATAATTGGGGTGGATATCCATGCCTGGATCATAACCATACATTGGTCCAGAACCGAACTCCCTCACCAAATCCACAAAATTCTTATTTTTCAAAACCTCCTTAATGTAGATCAGTGTTTCAATTGCCTCTCTTTGGGCAAACCAGAACCCAAGAAGCTCTCCATCAACAATATGATCTTCTTCAAACCAAAACTGCAATAATCTTTTTGTTGTTGGACTTACATTAGGATAACCATGCTCTCTCCAGCTAAAAACAGCTTCTCTTAATTTATCGACTAAATAAGTTTTGCTTGGCTTTCTTTTGCCCGGATTAAGAATGTCTGTTGGGTTCATTTTGAATCAACCCTTCAAAATTATTAATAAAATTATTAATGTTCTCGAGCAATAATTTCAAGAATGGTAAAGCGGGCTCGTTAATGGAATTAAATTTAAAATCTACCCATATTTCTTTTTTAATATCTAATCCTGGATCGCCATAGATTCTATT
>WALD01000021.1 GCA_015523055.1 Candidatus Altarchaeota archaeon | reverse complement strand
TTCTATGATATTATAGATATGCATAATATTATATAATATGTTTAAATACTAAAATATTCTATTCAGCACTCCTTTGGCCTCAGCCAGGCTCAATGTCCCCAGAGCCAGTAGAGATAAAACATAGATTACTGAACCGAAAACAAGCGATATTATGAGCTTTGTCCAGAGGTCAATCTCAAGGACCGTTACTATAAAGATGAACGCCAGAACGAGGATTCCTGCCCCTGCAATGCTGAGAAAATCCTTCCATGGAAATCCCATAGCTATGAATCTGTGAAGTTTTCTCGCAGTCATAAGGAACATCAGAATGAATGTGAATGTTGTTGCAGCGGCCGCACCCTCCATCCCATAGAGGGGGATTAATGCCAGATTAAGAAGTAGATTAACTCCGGCTCCGATAAGGGTTACCCTGCTGACCTCCTTGGGTTTGCCTATTCCTGAAAGAACCGTATTATTGGCACTTCCAAGAACCCTTGCTATAGCCCCTATGGAGAGAATTCTTATGACATTCGCTGCTGCTACAGAATCGCTTCCAAAGATTATCCGGAGGATTATCTCAGGGAATACAAACATGAGTATTGAGAGGGGCAGGATGAACATGAAGGTGTATTTGTAGAGAATTCTCATCCCCCTCCCTATCAGGTCTACGCTCCTTGATGTCCATAGTTCAGATGATAAAGGAAGGAGAACCACCGTCAGTGCGGCGCTCAGCTTCCAGAGTATCCTTGATGTCGGCATGCCAAGGTTGTAAAGAGCAACCTCTTTGAGTGGGCGGAATAGGGTAAGAATTGCAGTATCAGTGGTGGTGAATATTATCCCTCCAAAGCCAGTGAGGATTACCGGAATCCCGAAACGAAAGAGCTTCTTTGTGAGTTTCCTGTCGATGGTTGTCTTTACCCTGAAGAAATCGGGAAATACCTTTTTTATGAAGAGTGGAAGGTAGATTAATGGTGGCAGAAGATAGTACATAACATAAGCCAGGATAGGTGCAATCACAAAAAGACCCTTGCCCAGAAATATGTAGGTGAAGAAAAGAAGTGAAAATGCCCTCAGGAATGTTGTGAGTGAAAAGTACTCAATCCTCTGGAATCCCTGAAAGCAGGATCTCATTAACACTGCCCCGGGAACGAGAATCATCGCAATTGCATAGAGCTTTATCAGGAGGGAAACACGGGCTGTATCTGCATAATCATGGAAAATAACTGTTGCAATAGAGTCTGAGAATACTATTGCAGCAATGCCGATTAAAAACCCAATAAGGAACTGGATGATAAAGGCAATGAGGATTGAACCCTTTATCAGGTCCGGTTGTTTCTTTACTCTGAATTCTGCAATGTATTTAACAAGCGCGGAATTCAGCCCGAGGTCCTTAAAAACCAGAATTAACTGGAAGAAGGCAACCATAGCAAAAACAAGCCCATAATCGCTCTTTGTGAGGCTCCCCTCCAGGAGAACGCGCCAGAGATAGGACAGGAAAGATGTTATAATTGTCATCAGGAAGACTATGCTCGTTCCCTTTACAGCCCTCTTTGTATAATTGGTCATCCTTTGAATAGATTATATTTCTGCATAGAAAAACAATAGGATATAGTCCTATGAAAAAGAGAAGTGGAGAATACCTGCTGAAAGGCGACTACCATCGTGAGATTGACAGGAACTGGAGATATTACCCCGTCTATCTGGCGAAGCTCGAATTCGTCAGAGATTTCCTTGCGAAAATTCCGGTGGACACGAGAATTCTTGACATCGGCTGCGGCGAGGGGATTCTCGTCGAGGAATTCAGAGGCAGGGGCTATGACATTATCGGCATGGACCTGAATTACTCATCAGAGTATGTGAAGAAGGGCGATATAACAGCAATGCCTTTTGATGATGGTGAATTCAATCTTGTTCTCTGTCTTGACATAATTGAGCATCTGAATTTTCATGAGCAGGAGAAGGCGGTTGCAGAGGTAAAAAGGATTCTCAAAAAGGATGGAAAACTGCTCCTGACAATCCCGAATCTGGCTCACTTCGCCTCAAGGCTTTCCTTTCTCTTTACCGGAAAACTGATTAGAACATCTGCAATAGAGAGGCACCCGGGAGATAGGCCAATAGGGGAGTATCTTTCCATGCTCAGGAGAAATGGATTCAGGCTCAAATGGAGGAAGGGGATATTTCCGACCTTTCCCATCTCCTCGGTTTTAACCTATCTTTTTCCATCAAGAATCTACCCCCTGCATAGAATACTGAACAGATTCCTGGCCTACCCAAATTATTCTTTTCTGAATGTTATTCTCTGCGAAAAGGATTGATGTTTCTGCTCTTTAGCCCATACATTGCCATGCCGCTAAGCAGAGCCACATATAAAAGAACAATGATATGCACCGCAAATCCGGATGCTATTGCAGTCTCCTTCCCGAGCCCGAGGGAGATGAACGCCAGTGCCCAGGCACTTTCATATATGCCGAGATTGGCAACGGAAGGGACAGGTATAATATTGGTAAGAGCAGCAAATGTGGAGCCAAGGATAATAAAGGCCAGGCCGAATTCCATGCCGATTCCTCTCAGCAGGAATAGATACATCAGGTAGAGAGATATCCAAATGGCAGATGAATTCACCAATGTGTAGAGGATAAGTCTCTTTGATTTTATCACATGAAATGAGTCAATCGTTTCCCTTGCCTTCCCCAAGAGAAATTCAATCCTCTTTATCCTGAACCTCATGAAAATCCTTTCAACCATATTGACGAATTTCTGACCGCCGTAGATTACGAGGGTCAGGGATATGACAAGGGTGAGAACTGCAAATCCTATGAACATGAAGCTTTCAGCTATTACTGCCGGAATATTTTCAACAGAGAAGGCAGAGAGAAGGAACAGAAATGAGAGAGCGATGAGATCAAACATCCTTGCAATAGTCAGACTTGCAATTCCATCAGCGGCAGGAATCCGATGCAGCTTCTTTACAAGATAGATATAGGAGAGCTCCCCCAGTCTGGCGGGAAGGATATTGTTCGCCATATAATGGAGACAGACTATGGAATACATATCCTTCAGGGCTATTCTGTTATCAAGAAGTATCCTGAACCTTATCGCTCTGAAAAGATAGCTGAGGAGATAACAGAGGAAACCTGCCAGAACCCAGAGAGGAGATATCCTGGATACCACATTGAAGAATTTCGCGGGGGAGAGCTGAGAGAATAGGGTGAGGATTAGAGCGACGGTCACAAGGGGCGGAATTATCTTCTTTTTCATTATTCTTCAAGATTTATGTATCTCATCGTTATGATGCCATTAGTCATCTCGTAGTCCCTGCTTTTGACCGTCTTGCCTGCCAGCATGTCATTCAGCCTGCTCTCGTCAAAGCTTCCTCCCTTTCTCAGGAGAAAATAGACAGGCTGGCTTCCGTCGCCCCGCTGGATGAATCCAATCTGGACGAGCCTGTAGTTCTCTTTTATATAGGACCACCTCTCATCCTGGAGGATTCCAAAATCCCAGTTGTAGATGAAGAGCCAGCTTGCGTTCAGATTCTCCTCCGCGAATTTTATCCCTTCAATGGTTGGGGGGATTCCTCTCGTGCCCTTCATATCAGCATGCCATAATAGACCATAGGCCTGATGCGATGAATGCATTACCCTCTCACCTGGAGATTTATGCTCCTTTATGTACTTACCAGCAACATCAAGACCATAAAACTGGGTGTTGAACTGCCGGGATGATGCCTCCTGCGACGCTGGAACCAGCATTGCTGTCAGGATTATTGCTATGATGAGGCTTGCGCCGCCGATGCCCTTACCCTCAATCCTGAGCCTCCCTGCAAGATCTGCCATTTTTATGATGAAGTAGGCCATGAAGATTACAATGAATGGAGCAATGACATAATAATAGTATACATGGCCCATCAGCTTCCCTGTGGTTATCAATACAAGGGAGAGAATTGCAAAAATGCTGCCAACTATAAACCTTATCCTGATTGTAGGTTTTCTATCCACCAGATATGAAAAAAGAACAGCGAGCAGGCCAATGACTGCAAACCATACCCCAGGAAGGGTGAATGAGTCGTCCAGATAACTTTCCGTTATCTTCCAGAATTTTTCAGTAAGTATCTGGTCAGGCCGGTTTGGGGCAATCTTTGCGGTTGCAGTGGTTTTGTATTCCTTCATTATCACAACCGAGGAGTAATATATCCACGCCGGGATCGAAAGGAGGATTACGACCGAGATAGCATAGGGAATCAGGTTCTTTCTCATTGTCTTCAGCCTCTTGAATGGAAACATGAAAAGCATTGGAGCAGCAACAGCCATGAAGGGATACTTCGTAAGCCCCGCAAGGGCGAAGAATACAGCACTCAGAACCAAATCCCTGCCTTTATCTGAATCCCTCCATAGCAGGAAAAGGTATAGCGACATGAGGGCGCAGAATATGCCAACATTTATCAGCTGGACATTGTGACTGAAGAATACGAGGAGAGGGTTTATCGCCATGAGGAACGCCGAGACTACTGCTATGTCCTCCCGTTTGAATATATTTCTCACGATGAGGTATATAAGTGGAATTGTTGCAGTATTCAGCAGAATTCCTATTAACCTTGCAATCCACAACCTATAGCCAAAGAGCATGAACGCTATAGAAACGAGAATGGATATTGTCGGCAGGGTATCAGAGTGGACCCCGGAGGGATCGCTATCCAGACTCGGATAATCCCACGCTGCAACGAAGAATCCATACCTGAAGAATCCATCCCTTGCGAAATTCCTTGCTTCTGTCAGATAGTGGGTTTCTTTCCAGTTATGATACCCTATAACCGGATAGCTGATATGATAGCTTCGGAGATAAAATCCAAGAAATATGCATCCAATAACCATGATAATCGCCGCATAATTAATCTTGCTGGTCTTCTTTTCTTGGACCTGCCAGTAGTGTTTTCCGTCTGTTTTAATCAGACCAGAATTCAGGAGGGGTTTCAGCCTCCTCCTGAGCTCTTTCCTGCTTAGATTTAATTCAGATATCAACTCGTCCATGCTCTTCCTCCCCTCCAGAGCGATGAGAATTTCGTCCTGTTCCATTCTTAATTAATTGTCCTTTTGAGTATATTTATTGACCTGTCCTGATTCGTAGAGTTTTATTAATTTATCCACGATTTTATCCCTGTCAAACCGTTCCTGAAATATCCTTCTGCTCTCCCTCCCCATTCTCTCCCGAAGCCCCTCAGATGAAAGAAGCTTCTCAATCCTTTTCCTCAGCTCCTTAACCTCAGCCTTTACCAGAAAACCGTTCCTCCCGTCCTCAATGCAGTCCGGATTCCCGCCAACCTTGGTTGCGATTACCGGCTTTCCAAAATACATGGCCTCTATCAGGACTCTTGGAAGGGGCTCCGGCCACCTGGCGGGAAGGACTATGACATCGGACTGCTTGTAGATGGAGGGCATATACTCATACTTCATCTTCCCAAGAAATCTAACCCTCTCATTGGCTATTTCCTCCAGTTTCTTCCTCTCGGAGCCATCGCCGACTATCAGCAGGGTGGCCTGTTCTTTGATCCTGATATGGTTAAAGGCGTCTATCAGGAGATCGACGCCCTTAATCTTCTCTAAAGACCCGACATAGGTCATTACATGCCCCTTCAGCTCCAGGGGATATTCTTTACCGGAGTCCATTATAGAGATGACATTGGGAATTCTGTGAATTCTGCTACCCGGAATTCCCTCCCTTAACAGTAAATTTTCAATAAAACCAGAGATTGCGATGAATTCATCAATCTGCCTGAGGATCCGGTTCCTTCTCCAGAAGTTCCAGTAGGCCAGAATCCAGAATCCGGGGTTAAATCTCAGCCAGAATCTCAGTTTCAGTTTTCCGGCATACCCTGAGTTAAGGATGCAGAGTGGAAACCTTAACACCCCACACCCGGAGCATACCCACCGTTCCCTGTAGAAGAGATTGCCCTTTGGGCAGAAATTCCCGTAGCCGTTTATTGTAGTTATGGTTCGTTTTCCATTTAGACCTATGATGCTGCTGGTGTTTAGAAAATGGATGATATCAAACTTCTGCTCCCTGTCAAGTCGCTTTATTTCCTTCCTTATGGAATTGGGAAGGAGGAGCTTTCTTCTGATATTAGAGTATATCGATGCCGGAGTTTTGCCGGTATTAAGCCTTCGATAAATTCTGATTCCATTTCTCTGCTCAAATTCCTCAAGACCAGAGGCTCTGGATGTCAGAACTGAAACGCTAATGCCAGCCCCCACAAGGGCATTTGCCAGATGCTCGGCAGAGATTTCCCCGCCGCCGAAGATTTTTGGAGGAAAATATTCAGATACCAGAAGGATTTTTAGAGCCATCATGCTTTTAAAAAGGAAAACCCATTTTTATTACCTTTGATGAGACTGACCCTATCTTTCCATCGCTTTCCAGAGCCTTTATCAGTTCCTCTAACCAATCTTTCTCTACTGTGGTGTCGTTATTCAGGATTGCTATGTAATCGCCCCTTGCCCTCTTAACTCCTTCGTTATTGCCCCCCGCATAGCCAAGATTCTCCGGATTTACGATGATTCTGATTTTTTCATTATCCCCGAATCTTTCCTCGAAGATTTCAACCGAATTATCCCTGCTGGCATTATCAACCAGAAGAATCTCGAAATTCGTGTATTTCTGTTTAAGAACAGAGTTTATACAATCCACCGTTAACCGGGGCTGGTTCCAGTTTAAAATTATTACAGAAACTTTGGGGGGCATTTTATTTAATGCAAGGGAATGCATTTTCTTATAGTTTTTATAACCTCCCCAAATTCTGGTAACTCCCTGAGTAATGGCTTCAGTTCCTTTTCCCAGAGGGGTTTCTTTTCCTGAAGTTTTTGACTAAATTTTTCTGGATTCCAAACCTCATTATAGTATCTCATTTTCTTGTTTACTAATCCTAAGTCAATCTTTATGCCTTTCTCTATTAAAAAGAACAGGTCATATACATCTCTTGCATAATTTCTTGTTAAGACTGCCCTTACTTTTTCAGCCAGAATTTCTTTTTCTTTCATCACCTGAACAAAGCAGGTTGGTACATCTCTATACGCTGATATAAGTCTCATAAGTTCTGGTTTTAATGCAACTTCTGACTTCAGATTTATATCCATCCTTATCCTGCATGTAGATTGATCATTTCCGGAATATAAGGGACCAGAGATTCTGAAGGATGCTAAAACAGAGTTGAAGACCTTTTTCTTTTCTAAAATTTCTGCCCTAATTCCAAAAGCTTTCAAATCGCGAATAATGCCTTTAAAAAGTTTATCAACATTTATCTCATTAAGAAGTGAAAAGTCCAAATCTTCGCTAAATCTATCTAGCTTATAGAATTTGTAAAGACAAGTTCCTCCTTTCAACACCATTTCATCCTTGGTATTCCTCGATATGGAAAATAAAATTAAATCCTGCAGGTAGTCTTTTTCAGCATAACCTAAGATTAATCTTTTTATTCTTGCTATTTCCTCAAGTTCTTTCCTATCAATCATTCTCAATTGACCTGTTCACAATGACTTTCCATTTTTTATCCTTTTTACCATTCCTTCCAAAATCTGGATCTAATCGCACATAGTTATAGTCAATAAATTTTTTTAAACCATCACATTTAACGCCAAAGTTTTCTAAAATAAAACCAAGTCTTTTTATCAATGACTTATTTTCTGTTTTTATGGCATATTTCTTTAATTTTTTAATGTTAACCCCCCTTAC